>NZ_JBKVCZ010000002.1:128981-133892 GCF_046966825.1 Hungatella sp.
CTTCTCCCAACGCAGGGTACCGGTCGATCACGATCTGCCAGGAAGAAAGCCACCACGCCTGATGGTGTTCCGTCAGATAGGAAATTCCCAGCCCGATGTCTTCCGACTGAAACGTCGAACAGTCCTGTAAGTAATTCATGATACCTGTAAGAGTCAGTTTACCGTATTCATCCGTCTCACTGTACCGTATCCTGCTGCCAAATGTGTACATACTGCACCTCTCATCAAAATTAAGTAACATTATAAAGCATTTTGCCTGTCTTGTCCAGAAGAAGGAGCGATTCTACTGCAGAAAAAGAAGCAGTTCCTTATGGATTCCTGCTTCTTTTCAAGTTTCTGCAATTTATAAGACGCTATTCTCACAAAATACTGCAAAACCCGCAGGAACTTTCCTGCGGGTTTTATCAAGACTGGGCTACAAGGATTCGAACCTTGAAATGACGGAGTCAGAGTCCGTTGCCTTACCATTTGGCGATAGCCCATTAACACAGCAAGATGTAGTATACACGATGTTTGTCCGATAGTCAAGCACTTTTTTTCACTTATTTTTATTTTTTTTGTTTTAAATTTACTCTATATTATAGTTGTATTTTCTATATTTAATGCTATTCTTATATTATCGGAACTTTTGATGATTTTTATATAAATTAAATTACATTTTAAGGGGTAAAGGGGTTACAAATGAAAAATCTGCGTATCAAAACAAAACTGCTTATGCAAACGACCTTTTTGTTGTTGGGTCTGACCGCACTCGGCGTAGTCTCCCTCGTGTTCATGTACCGGATGAATGAGCGCAATACGGCTATCAACGATGACTGGCTGCCTTCCGTTGTCACGGCAGAAGAACTGGACACACTCACCTCCAATTTCCGCATCAAGGAATATGGACATATCATTGCCTGGGAGCCGGAAATCATGGCATTGCGGGAAGAACAGATGGCAGACCTTCTCCTTGAAATCGACGCCAAATTCGCCGAATACGATCAGCTTGGCAGCAGTGATGAGGAAAAACAGCTGCTCGCCTCCGCCAGACTGGCCTGGGCCGATTACCTGCAGCTGCACAACACCGTAGTCGAACTGAGCCGCAGCGGCGAGATGGAACAGGCCATGGTGATCGCACGGGCCGATTCCCAGAAGCTGTTTGACGAAGCCACCGAGATTTTCGAGGAGCTGGTCGAATACAGCAAGACAAACGCCCAGAATGCAAGCCACGAAAGCACGCTTCTCTATTCCAGAGCGTGGATGCTTCTGATCTCGATCATTGTACTCCTGATCGCCGCGGGATTTCTGTTATCCCTTGCCACAGTGAAAGCCATCCTTACCCCTGTCAACGAACTGGATAACGTCGCCGCCCGAATCGCGGACGGCAACTTAAATGAAGTGATCACGTATGACTCGAAAGATGAACTGGGTTCCCTGGCCGTAAATTTTAACAAGACCGTATCGCGGCTTAAGGATTATGTGAATTATATTAAGGAAATCTCTGCCGTGCTCAACCAGATTGCAGACGGTGACCTGGCGTTTGAACTGACCTACGACTACGCCGGTGAATTCCGAAAGATCAAAGAGGCACTGGAACATATTTCCGGGTCCCTAAATGGAATTATCGGACAGATCAACCGTGCCTCCGATCAGGTTGCAAGCGGTGCGGAACAGGTAGCCACCGGCGCCCAGTCCCTCTCTCAGGGCACCTCCGAGCAGGCGGGTTCCATCGAAGGGCTGGCTGCATTTGTCGGAGACATCTCCGGACAGATCCGGGGCAATGCCTCCAACGCGGAGCAGGCCAGTGAGAAAGCCCGCAGGGTCGGCAATCAGATGTACGCCAGCAATCAGCAGATGCAGCGCATGATCGCCGCCATGGACGAAATTAGCAGCAGCTCCCGGGAGATCGGCAACATCATTGAAACCATTGAATCCATTGCGCTCCAGACGAATATTCTGGCACTCAACGCCTCCGTGGAAGCGGCCAGAGCCGGTGTTGCCGGAAAGGGCTTCACTGTCATTGCAAATGAGGTCAGAAACCTTGCCGGGGATACGGCAGACGCCTCCAAAAACACCTCCGCTCTCATCGAGAGCTCCATGAAGGCGGTGAAAAACGGCGCGGCGATTGCCTCCGAGACAGCCGCCGCCATGATAGAAGCCGTAAATGGTGCCGTGGAGGTAGCCGAGACCGTGGACCTCATCTCCAAAGCCTCCTTAAAGCAGGCAGAGGCCACCTCACAGATCACCATGGGAATCGATCAGATTACCGCCGTAATCCAGAGCAACTCTGCAACCGCCGAGGAGTGTGCCGCGGCCAGCGAAGAGCTGTCCGATCAGGCGATCCTTTTAAACGGGCTGGTCGAGCAGTTCCGGCTGAAGGAACGTTGATAATCCGAAAAGAGTAAACGCATTATGCAACCACCACTTCCACCCTTTCGTCTCCCAGAACCTCAAACGTAAAGCCTGCTGTAACGTCTGCTAAAACGTCTGCTGTAACGTCCGCCGAACCGCCCCCGGAAGCAGCCGCGGCGGTTCTTTCCACCCGAAGCGTAATCGTTCCATCTGCCCGGCTGGCCGCTGCGGTCATCACCACGTGGCCTTCTAAGTCCGTTACGCCGGTCTCCGCGGTCATTCCATCCTCCGGGAGATACAGAAGGAATCTGACTCCCTCCGCAAACGCGTAATCCGGTCTGCTGCTCTCCTGTCCGACCGCCACAATGCTGCCGGGGCGCACCATGAGCGGCAGGGAGAAGTAATCGTGTGTCTCCTTCTGCCATCTGCCTCCCACGACGGTCTTTCCGGTAAGAAGGTTCACCCAGGTTCCCTCTGGTAAGTAGTATTCCACCTCGCCGGATTCCTTGAATACCGGAGCCACCAGCAGGGAATCGCCCAGCATATACTGCTTATCCAGCGGCTCGCAGGCCCGGTCCTCCGGAAATTCCACGAACATCGGGCGCATCATC
This sequence comes from Hungatella sp., assembly GCF_046966825.1. Classification (NCBI taxonomy): domain Bacteria; kingdom Bacillati; phylum Bacillota; class Clostridia; order Lachnospirales; family Lachnospiraceae; genus Hungatella; species Hungatella sp. The sequence goes on from NZ_JBKVCZ010000002.1 coordinate 131,927, forward strand.
GGGATTCCCTCTTCATGGGCTTTTACCGCCTGACGGTAGAGATACGGCATCAGCGCACATTTCAGCTTCACAAACTTCCGAAGCACGTCACAGGCTTCGTCGTCGAACAGCCACGGCACACGATAAGAGGAAGAGCCATGGAGACGGCTGTGGGAGCTTAAAAGGCCAAACTGGCACCATCTCTTGTAGATATCGGCCGGCGCCGTATTTTCAAAACCGCTGATATCATGGCTCCAGAAGCCGAAGCCCGCGCAGGCCAGAGAGAGGCCGCTCCGGATGGTTTCCGCCATGGACGGATAGGTCGCCGAACAGTCACCGCCCCAGTGAGCCGGAAACTGCTGCCCTCCCACGGTCGCAGAACGGGCAAACAGCACGGCTTCCCCTGCTCCTCTCTCCTGTTCCAGAAGCTGGAATACGGTCTGATTATAGAGAAACGTATAGTAATTGTGCATCTTAACCGGATCGGAACCGTCAAAATAAGCGATATCCTTCACTGGAACTCTCTCACCGAAATCCGTCTTAAAGCAGTCTACCCCCATGTCCAGCAGCGTCTTTAACTTTCCCTGATACCATGCGGCCGCGTCCGGATTGGTGAAATCCACCAGTCCCATACCGGCCTGCCACATATCGGTCTGCCATACATCCCCGTTCGTCTTTCTGATTAAGTAGCCGTGCTCCATGCCCTCATGGAACAGCGGAGATTTCTGTCCGATATACGGGTTGATCCACACACAGATCTTTAATCCCCGGTCGTGATACCGTTTCAGCATACCGGCCGGATCCGGAAATGTCCTGGGATCCCACGTAAAATTACACCATTCATACGCTTCCATCCAATAGCAGTCAAAATGGAACACGTGCAGCGGTATATCCCGGTCCGCCATGCCCTGGATAAAGCCGGAGGTCGTCTCCTCATCGTAATTGGTAGTAAAGGAGGTGGTAAGCCAAAGTCCAAAGGACCAGGCCGGAGGCAGCGCCGGTTTGCCGGTCAGCTCCGTATATTTGGATATGGTTCCCTTTGGGGTTGAGCCGTTAATCACGTAGTAATCGAGCCGTTCCCCTTCTACGGAAAACTGCAGGCGCTCCACCTTTTCGCTGGCAATCTCATAGGCGGCATCCCCCTCATGATCCAAAAGCACGCCATACCCCTTGTTGGTAATATAAAACGGAATATTCTTGTAGGTGATCTCGCTTGCCGTTCCGCCATCCTCATTCCACATTTCCACCATCTGTCCGTTCTTCACAAACGGGGTGTAACGCTCACCAAGTCCATAGATGCACTCGTCCACATCGATGGCCAGCTGCTCCACCATATAGGTTTTTCCCGTATCCCGGTTGGTCATATGGGCCATGTTGCGGAATCCGGTGTTGGTCAGCTCCCGGTCTCCGTCGAGGAAACGGATTCCCCAGCCGTTCGGCCTCTTATCGATAACCGCAGATGTGCGGCCACTCTGATAGCGGATTTCCTCCTCTGTTTCCTCGATTGTCACATGGGGGGCGGTCTCCTTAATCCCGGCGAAGGGGCCGCGGTAAGCGGTTCCCTCAAAATGCCTCACGGAAACCTTAATCACATCTTCCATTGGACTGGAAAGACAGATGGTGAGCATCCCCAGATTCAGGCAGTCTCCTCTTCCCGCGATATGCTTTCCCGGCGCATAGATTATGAGTTCATCCCCATGTATCCGGCTGTCTGCGAATTCTGCCGCGTAAAGCGGAGTGATTTCCCTTTTGGTACACCAGTAACCTTCTGTGAATTTCATAAAATGCACATGGAGACTCGTGTCTTTAGACATGAGAGGAATTGTGCCCCTCCTGACTTTTTCGCGAGCTCCTTCTCCTTTTTGTTTTTTTGTTTTTCAAACATTTGTTTGCTTCTTACTCCTAATTATGGTAAAATATACTTAGTTCATAAATCTATTATGAGGTATAAAATCTATGAAATCTATTACCATTACTGCTAAAGTCA
>NZ_JBKVCZ010000003.1:0-32919 GCF_046966825.1 Hungatella sp.
CTCAGGTGGAGAGGAGGATAATGCCGTCCACGTGATCATCCCTCAACAGCGGAATCATTTCCTGAGCCATACGCTGGGCTTCTGCCTGCGTGGTCCCGGTTCCTACTGTGGAGTAGAAGAAGTCGTGAAGCTTCCCAAACTTTCCTTCCTTTAAATGTTTTCTCATGGCGTCAAGCGGTACAATGACATCCGGATCGGCATCTGCCGCCGCCGGGTCAAACCCCGCGTGAATCGTCTTATACTCACCGCCGACCAAATCATCCGCCTTGGAAATGTCATACCTGCCCCATCTGGTGGCGGAAGCCGACTGAATCCTGTCAGGATTGTCAACCGGTACGATACCGCCCGTATTGACTACCGCAATATTGGCCTTGGATAAATCCTTGATTGCTGCTGCAATCGGGACACGGTCCATCTTCGGAATCGGAAGCTCGGTTAGAAAAGGAAGTCCATTCGCTTTCTTAATCAGCATATCCACCACTCGCCTTGCGGCCGGAAGTTTATCCTCCCGCCATACCTGGTGACGGATTCCCCTCTCATAATAGCCTTCTGCTTCAGCGCCAAGAATCTCCTGTCCTGCTAAAATCTTATTAGCAAGCCCTGCTACTGCCTGTATATCATTTCTCATCTTGGCCGCGCTGTTGCCGCCTTTCATGATATACATATCCTTTTTAAACATCTCCACGCCCGGGTTTTCCACATGCATGGAAGTAATGACCGGAACGCCGAACTTTTTATGTACTGCCTTACAAATCTGACCACAGGCCATACCGTAACGTCCCGCCTGGAAAGCCGGGCCGGCAATGAAGATATCAAAACTGAGTTTTTCCAGTTCAGACAGGATTGTATCCACTGCTTCATCCGTGTTGGAACCCATGTAATTGTCACCGCAGATGACCGTGTGGGTCACATCTGCATCCAGAACCTTATCCAGCTGCATGGCAGGGCCAATCAGGCCTTCCTGGACAACCGGCTCAAAATCCGCCTTGTCCTCGCCGCCAATCTGACCAAAGAACTGGTTTAAATACATGACTGCTTTTTTCAATGGTTCAACCTCCTAAAATTCTTTCATCGTTTTTGTGGACCAGCCAATTACCTGGTCCCCGCAGAACATGGAGTTATTCTCCATAATGATGGAACCGTCAGGCCTTACAGAAGGTCCTAAGAGTTCATCATCTGCCCAACCGCCTGACAGACCATCTCTTGCCAGCGCCTGTAACTCGCCAAGCACGGTCGGCATCGGTGGGAGCTCAATCAGTTCTGATACGTTTCCACAGGATACGATGGCATTCAACTTCTCATCCAGGGTTACCAATGGCTGTGACTGTCCGTCACGTCCTGTACACTCATTGGTGATACCGACCGTCTTAACGCCCGCATCTTCCAGTGCAACGATACATGCCACGAAATCAGCGTCCGGATTGCCATATCCCTCTTCAGCCACAATCGCACTGTCTGCACCAAGGGAACTTGCTAACTGGGCTACAAACTGAGCCGACCGGTTTTTCTGCTCCAGGGCCACATTCAGGTTTGACATGATCACTCCAAGGAAATTCAGGGTTTTTCCATGCTCCTCAAACAATGTCCGAATCACCGGTGCATTCTGGAAATCGTAGGTGGACCACTTGGAAGAACACGGCATGAAGCTTCCTGATACGATTGCTCCATCCAGGACCTCATTCGGATTCATGAATGTAGGCAGCATATGGTTCGCATCCCAGCCATAGACAAGGTCATTGTACCCCATCTCCTCCATCTGGGACTGTGGCTGCATTACATAAACCACTGATGGCAGATTATTTGTTTCCGCGCTTCTCTTAGTAACCGGCTCAAGTTCAAAAACTTCAATCTTTTCCGGTTCTAATGGACGGACGCACGCACCGATATATTCGGACAGCTTATGTCCTGCCAGGCGGAGCGCACGGTTCTTTTTCTGCTGTTCCCTCTGCTCAAAAGTTTCATCCGTATCTGCCACCAGAACAATGTTTTTCAGACCCGAATAATAGGTATACTTTGCACCCTCTCCCGCCATATCAATGACACCGTCCTGGAATCCTCCCCAGTGTTTTCCGACTACAATCACGCTGCAGTCTTTGAGCGCATGGGTCCTGCCATGTCCTGCCTGGCACAATTCTCCGGTATAACCCGGAAATACAGGTGCGCCATTAAGCTTTGTCCTGGGCTCAATGACTTCTTTGACCGGGCACAATCTTACCTCATCGCCTGGATTTACAATATATAAATCCGCTTCGGTAATGTGCTGGTCTTCTTTTACGACTGCCAGTGCTTCTTCCTTATTGATCGTCAGAACGCCTTCATGATATGAAGTTTCAGGACCAAACTGAATGGACGTGACGTAAAAGTTTCCCATTTCTAATCTCATTTTTTTCCTCCTTCCAATACTTCTTTTTTATTATTTCAAACAGCTTAGGCTGTTTAAAATCACCTGTATATCCATATAATAACACATTTTCCAATTTTGTCAATCACTGATTATATTTTATATAATGATTTTTATATATTATTTGATTGATAAATTAATTAATGTATATTTTGTAATCAATAGTTGATTTTCATTCCGCAATATGGTACTATATAAATTAAAATCATAATTGAAAAGGATATGAGGTGATATAATTGGAAGGTTTATCGAACAAACAAATACAAAGGAAGCGGATGATGATGTATTTTGTGGATGCCACCATTGAGCTTATTGATGCTGAAGGAATTGGAGCGCTGTCCATCCGTAAAGTTGCTGAACGGGCTGGCTACAACAGCGCAACCTTATATCATTATTTTACAAATCTGAGGCACCTTACTTTCTTTTCCTGCATCCGCTATCTGCGGGAATATGTGGAGGATCTCCCGAATTACTTAAAAGAAGTATCTTCCCCATTAGATAAATATTTTAAGATTTGGGAATGCTTTTGTACTCACGCCTACAACAGACCTGAGATTTATGAACTTTTATTTTTTGAGGATTTAGAGGATGAAAATTTTGATACATCTTTTCAGTCCTATTATCAGGTCTTTCCTGAGGAGCTGACGGAGGATATTCAGGATTACTATGATATGTTCTTGGAACATGATATTTATACGCGTGAGTTCCTTGCTTTGAAGAAATCCTGTACAAAGATGGATATTGATACAACGGATCAAGTGCTGACGCAGATTTCAGAAATGAATGTACTTATTTTCCGTGGGATGTTATCCAATATGAAAAGCCGGGGAGGAAAATTGCCCATCGGGGATGCGGTGAAACGAACGCTTCTGTATATGAATCATACCTGTATTTCATTTGAACTGGATAAAGACCACTCATAAGATGAGGGCAGCGCCAATTGATACCGGCTCTGCCCTCATCTTCATTTGCTATAACTCAGCTAATTCATAAGAAATTGATTATTTCCTTTACAAAAAACTATTCACACTTCCCATCCTGCGTGACACTGCGACATTTCAGTTGAAATCTGCTCAATCCCGTTGGGTGGGACCTTTTGAATTTTACAAATAAAACTGCCGGTTTTGCAGCGCTCCGCAAGGTTAATGGTTCCAGACACCATTATTATCCACATAATAGCCATCTGGTGTAGCTTGATTTGCATACATAATGCCGTCTTTGCCAAGATAATACCAAAGATCATTGATATACTGCCAGTCAGTCAGCATGATTCCACTGGCATTCAGGTAATACCAGTGATTATCAATATACTGCCAATTACTCAGCATATATCCGGAATTGCTCAAATAATACCAAAAACCATTTATAAATTGCCAACCGCTTAACATAGTTCCATCACTATTAAAATAGTACCATCTTCCACTAATTAACTGCCAGCCGGTTAACATCAATCCGGATTCATTCAAATAGTACCACTGAGAATTTATGAGCTGCCAGCCACTCATCATTGAGCCTTCAGCACTCAAATAGTACCAAAAGCCATTTATAAACTGCCAACCTGTCATCATAGCTCCTGATGGGTTTAGATAATACCATCGATCCTTTATAAATTGCCAGCCCGTCAGCATGTATCCATCATGGTTAAAATAGTACCAGCTATTATTGATGGCTTTCCAGCTGCTGATCGGATACTCTCCATTTTGATATCGGTACCACCAACCATGTTGATCCTGTATCCAATTTCCTTTTCCATAATTGGCTGCCGCATATTTCGTAAATGTATTTTCTTCTGAATGTTCAGACCAATTCCCTGCCCGATTTTCATATCGGGCAATCCCCCTTACTCGAAAAGTATAATCCCCCTCTTGCGATATATAATTGCGAAAATCAAAAACAGTATCCGTAGTGGTGACCGTATCTATTATTTTTTTATTCCTATACAAGCGTACTTCGTACTGTTTTATATCCTCTTCAAGTTCTTCCCACATTCCATAGGAACTGCTCCATTCCAGGTCCTCTATTATTTCAGGCTTTCCCTCTACACGCTTTAGATAGACTTCTAAAATTAATCTGTTGCCCCCATCGTATATCTTTGCCCGCTTAAATTCCGCACCACAGCCACTGATTTTAAAATGACTGGAGGATGTGTAAGAAAAACGATAATCATTTTCTGCAATAAGTGAAATGGTTACCTCTGGTCTATCCCCCAGTTTCCATACTTCAATCTCGTTAGTAAACTCTGCCTGTTCAACAAAAAATCCCTCATCCGTTGTATCTGCGGTTATCTCTCCTGGTGGTTCATTGACCTTAGGTGCATCACCATAGGATAATGTGATTTTAGCGCTCTCTATTTTTTCTCCGGATGCAAACGTATTAGTTCCCATAATTATGCAAAAAAACATGGATAGCAGAACATATAGTACAATTTTCATAACCTTCCCCAGCATCTATCCCCCTCCATTTATTCTATAACGATTTTTAACTTAAGAATAACAAGTGGAGGCCCTGTATACAATATCATTTATATTAAGTAACTTTACAATTTTCTGACATAGGTTAACTTTAGCATAATTATTATATTAAATAATTATTTAATGTTACCTTTCAGGGCAATAAAATATAAGGATATCCATTTCAGGAGTTCCCCGTCCCCCGATTCCTCAAATCACAGAATATATAAAAGTCCTCAAATATAAAGGTCCTCACATTCTCTTTTAATAAGCGGATTTCCCTGGTTTTAAAATTTATTATTCCAATACCATAAGAAGTTTCCCAATTTTCAATTAGAATACAGTTAATTAGGAAAAGTATGTTTTCGTGTAGTACAATTATTCACACTCTCTCCATATCTCCAGATAACCTAATTTTCGTCAGGCTACTGTAGTATAAAATATGGTCCAGCAATACTCTCTTTCACCCTCTAATCGTACTTCAATACAAACTGCGCATAATGCAGCACACAGTTCTGCCAATTCATCATAGGTCAGTGGATCTTTGCGTTCAACAGTGCTTTTAACAATAAATCTATAACACCTCTGATTATTATCCATACCTGAAAGTATAAAATGATAATTTTCAATCATTTCTGCACATTGCTCCTGACTTACAATTTTTTCTGTATTCATGGGTTCATTCTGATTCATAAATTCTCTCCTTTCCCATATAAGCGCAGCCCGGCCATAGTCATTCAAACCATAGCCGGTCCACCCATTACGCCTTATCCATACTTACAGTAAATCAATCGCATCCCTGATAAGGATCACCTTCTGACGCCGGCAGTTCCTGGTAATATGCTACCGTTCCTATAGGTTTTGACTGGCAAATTTTAATTGGATATGGCAAAGCTGCATTGTTCTCATCCTCGCAGGCAATACTAATTCCAATATCGCGATAATCTGTACAGATATACCAGATTCCATGTTCACTTAACCGTCTTTCAATTTCCCTCGAAGAAAATTCCAAGTTGGCATAATATAAATACCAGCTATAGCTGGATACTTTTCTGCCCGTACTTCTGATAACAAAATCCGGATTCTGAGATAAAAATTCACGATTCCAATCTGCTACTGAATCATAAATATCCTTTCCGGCAAAATCACCATAACCATTATAACATGGCTCATATAAAATGCTTCCGTCCGGGCATATCACATAGGCCGCTCTGCCTATTTTCAGTCTTCTTTTATTGTTCATATCCGCAAATCTCCAACTAAAACAACCCATCTTAAATTCTCCTTTCCCTTTTAAACACAGTACATGATTTTACCGAACAGCTTACGCTTTCTCCTGCTTCTTATTCACGATCTCTTTCACACGTTTTTCTGCAATCACATAACCGCTGTATCGCCGCTCCTCCTCAAATTCTTTAAAGTATGTCTCAAACACCATTTCCGCTATCAACTGGCTGTCAGGAGCCGATTCAGCACTGATTCCATAGGTTCCGTAATTCAGGTTCTGATATCCATAGCTTTTCAGTATTGAATCAATCTGCTCCATAAAATAATCCTGCAGGCAGACAGTTCCATGGGATATGGTATAGAATACTGTATCCGACAGATAACGGTTAATCTGTACAAATTCAAATTCGTCCGGTCCCAGGTATCTGCAAAACTGCGCACAGTCATCGTCCGTTTCTATCCACTCTCCTTCCCCATTTAGCCCTGTTATCTGGAACATCATTCCTGCTGTCCACCCTTCCGCCTGGCAGTTCTCTTTCTCCATCTGACTCTCCATCATTCCCTCCATGAAACCCTAATCAAGAGGCAAGGAAACTGAAAATATCCATTTGCCCCGGTATCTGTGGCTGTTCCTCGGTATGGATCGCTTTTATCTTATCCATCTGTATGTACACCATATTCCTTTCTTTTATGAGCCGAGTAACTTTATCACGGCAGGTCCTCAACATCTCAATCCCATGCTCCGGAATCTCATGGGACCGCATCAGAACACAATTGTCCTGTTCCACGGCTTTTTCCAACTGTTCTACATAGCCCAGCGCATAGTAAATACCGGACATCTTCCGCTCACTCTCACTTAATTCCGGATTTTTTTCAGTAAGCCACTGATAGTCCTTATTTCCCCGGTAGGTTTGCAGCGCCCTTTTTGCCGCCGCCTCAATCTCCTCTCTCCGCGCCATGTACTGGCTGCCAATCATGTCCGGGATCTTCACCTCATAACTGACGGGATAGTCTGCATCCAGCAGACAGCTTCTAATCCGGCACCGCTGGGATATAATGCGGCTTCTGAGAAGATTTAGTTCAACTCCGTCCGGGCAGTTGAAATCCGTTCCCCCACACGCATATACCTGCTTCCACGAATCATGTAGTGCTTGGAGTTCCTTCCCCAGCGTTTCCGCCATTGCCCGGTTCTCTATTTTCTGTTCGTCTGCAGCTTCCCACTCATCACAGGACTGATGTTCCAGCCCTAAGTCAGATACAATGGCTTTGCGGATCTGACCATGTACGCGGCAGCCATAGTAATATCGATCCTCTTCCGATTTTGTTTCCCTCTGTTCCCGTTTCAATGACACACAGGTATTACAACACGCCTTACCAATCATGTAACCGCTCCTCTCAGGCAATCTTTGCCTCCATCTCACTATAAACCTCTGTAAACGGGGAATCTTCTGCCTCAACCCAGCCGGTTCCCTCCACTTCCTCATACAATGCCTCCAGCATCGTATACGGTAATAGCACCAGGGACTCATTTTGCGCATAGCTGCTTCCATCCTCCAGCTTATCAAACAGCACCGCATGTCCGTGTGTATCGTAATAGTAGCAGTCCTGTCCCCGCGCAAGGATTGTGTCCGGCCTTACCACAAGGGCATACGAATACGCATTGCTTTCTCCCAATCCGCAAACGCTTACAGCGATTTTTCCATCAATGATAACCATAAAGTCGTTCCTTTCTTAAATGAGGACAGATCTCTTTGTCCCGTTTTTATACAGCTTCATCAAATGCTTCCACATCATAGTCAAGTTCCATCTGTCCCTCCACCTGTTTTTCCTGTCTGGGATTCCCGTACATCCACCAGTTGAATACCGCTTCCCCATTACTCCAATTCCCATCTGTTTTTCCGGCAGCTCTCCTGGCCTCTACCATACGGTCAAAGGTTCTGATATACGCTTCCCGGTACTTCGGATAACGCTTAAATTCCCACTCCCTGTTTTTTACCGACGCCAAAGGGCAGCCGATACAGCCGAGCCGGCGAAACCCGCAGTCGTAAAGCTCACAGTAAGAAATCTTTAGAGAATAAATAAAAAGCCACACCTCATTCTCTGTCCAGCTGATGATGGGATTGATTATCCGTTTCCCCTTTAACTGGCAGTTTTCAATGATTCTGCGGCTTTCTTCATTATCATTATTAAGTATTAAATCCGGTTTCCGGTTCCCCAGAACCTCGACTGTTCCACGATTTTCCCGCTTACGGCTCTCCTGCCATCTCACCCCGGTAATCACAAAGCGGCCTTCCCCTCCCGTCTCTTTCAGCACGTTATGGAAATCTTTCCATAACATCCTTTATAGAAAGAAAGCAATTATGGAAAGAAACAGGAAAAACACTTGATTCTTCAAGACATTACGCCTGTTTCCTTTCCATAATACATTTACTACTTCTGTCCGAGACCGGTCAGCCAAGACATAAGGTCATCGTTTTTTTGCCATGATGTCATTTCATTTGTTGTGATTCCTATGTCCGCTTTTTCGAAAGCTGCCCGTTTCATTTCTGCATCAGCCTTGGCGTAAACTTCTGTTGTGGTGATGTCGACGTGCCCTAGAAAGTCACGGATATAATGCAGATCAACATTTGCCCTTAATAAGTGCATGGCTTTTGTGTGTCTCATGACATGAGGTGTTACCGATTCATTTGAAAGGTTCCCATCGGCCTGTAGTTCACTGGCATACTTTTTTAAGATATAAGTAACCCCAGGGCGGGTAAGGCGTTTTCCCTGATGATTACAGAATAAAGCCTGATCTGGGTTCCTTCGTGGATTTAATCCGTGTCTTTCCATATAACTTTTTAGAATTACTGCTGTCGGGTGCAGGATGGGGACTGTCCTCGTTTTCCTCCCTTTTCCCGTCAGGCGGATGACACTGGGTTCATCAAGTCTCACATCACGGACTGACAAATCAATCAATTCCTGAACCCTTGCACCGGTGTCATATAAAACACATAGCAGTGCGGCATCCCTCCTTCCATAGTTGGTAGTCTGATCCGGCCTGGTTAAAAGGTTTTTTAGTGAATCTTCCGATAAATAATTAACCACAGCCTTTTCATGCTTTTTCATACGTATTGACAGGATTTTCTGGCATTGCAGGAGCATATCCGGTCTGTTAAGCTGGAGATACCGAAAAAAGGCATGTACTGCCGCCAGTCTCTGATTACGGGTAGAAATGGAATTGTGTCTCTTGTCCTCCAGCCACGCCATAAATTCGTTGATGGTCTGGTCTGTCAGTCTGCTCAACTGTACTTTTTCCGGCGAACAGTTCTTTTCCTCTTCTAAATAGGCCAGAAGAAGACAGAACGTATCGCGGTAAGAGCGGATTGTATTGACACTTAAGTTTCTCTGACCTGCCAGATAATTAGTGAAATAGTCTGCCAGACTTCGGGCAAAATCAGTCGGTTTGTTCATCGGCTTCCACCCTTTCCGGCAGCAATCCCCCAAATGCCGCTTCCATTTTTTCCAAAATTTCAGGATACAGTTCAGAAGTCAGATGAAGATATTTTGAAGTCCCCTTGTATGTTTTGTGCCCCATATATGTGGATAAAATCGGCAGGACCTCGGCGGGCATCTTCCCTTCTTCAAGAAGTTTCTGGAGACTGTGGACTGCAAATGTATGTCTCAGGTCATGGAGGCGTGGCCCAACATTTCGTCCTCCGTATGAAATACCGCTGTTCCAGAGGATATCCCGGAACGTTTTACGGATTGTAAAAATGTGATAGGAAAGGCCATCCGGTGCTGGAAAGAAATATCCTTCCGGACCAATTTCGGATAAAACGTATTCCTTGTAATTCATACACCGCTGGTATAAGTCCTGGTTTAACGGAATCAGGCGGTCCCTATAATCCTTTGCATCGTGGATAAAAATAACGCCATGTTCAAAATCAATATCGGAAACCTTCAGATTTAATGCCTCAGAAGCCCTAAGCCCACAGCAATAAAGGAGGCGGAACAGCAAGGGAAGGATTAAATGGCGCCGAATCGAAAAACAGGATGGCGAAAGGCTGTCAATCGTTTTGAATACACGTCTGATTTCGTCATGGCTAAAAATATAGGGGATATGCTCGTGGGTCCTCTTTGGAATCATGCTGTTGGGATACAGATAGACCTCGCAACCATTCCGGGACATATACATGGCTAACTGCCGGATTAAGTTTACTTTAGAATGAGTCGTCTGCGGGCTATGGTTTGCCTGACGCTGTGTCCAGGCAAGTACGAGTTCTCTGGGCAGCCTGTCAATACAGTCGTAGTCAAGCGAAAACCTGTCCAGATTTTTCAGTTCAAAGTATTCGCGCTCATATTTATAACCGAGGCGGTATTTCTCATCCAGGAACCCAATGATCCATTGTGAAAGACTACTGGTGAATTTATAATCTTTTTCTTTGATCTGCATTAGAGTACCTCCATTGATAACGTGCAGCTACGCAGCTGCTCGGTATCCACACGGAGATAGTTCGCAGTCGTCTCCACTCTTTGATGGCCGAGTATTTCAGAAATAACCGGAAGGGGTACTTCTCTTTTTAATAATTCGGTAGCCAGTGAATGGCGCAAGGTATGCATCCCATGGGATTTTTCTGGTGTAACCACAATCCCGGCTTTGTAAATGTAGGTGTTCAGCATGTGGTAGAGACGGTTGTTTTCATTAAAAGCATTGTACGGAACCCTGTGGCAAATAAAAATGTTAGGAACCGGCGATTCAGGCCGGCCATTCTTTAAATAATCAATGACAGCGTTGCCCACATCTTCAAACAGGGGCAACGTCAGTGGCTGTTTGGTTTTAAACTGCACAAGCTCTATGCAGTTTTTCTCCCATTTAATGTTTTCATATTTCATATGGATGATATCCCTTACCCTCAGTCCCAGGCGGGCAACCATCAGTATGATGGCATAATCTCTTTTTCCAATTGGATTACCAATATCAACGCAGTCCAGGATTTTTTCCAAATCTTCAGGACTCCAGATGGAAGGAAGATGCTCCCTGGAGCGTAAGATGTTAGATTTAGGTATAAAAAGGGATAAATCCTTTTCATGATGTCCATTGAGATACAGATAGCGGAAAAACTGCCTCAGCTCACTTAGCAGGGCGGCAACAGAACGGCCATGATAACTGGCAACGGTCGCAATAAAGGGGGTGATATATTCCGGCTTAAGCAAACGGAAGGATTCTACCTGCTCCTGCTGGAGGAACTTAGTCAGACGCCGCAGCGTTCTGGCATAATCTGAGATGGTAGACGGCACATACCCATTTGTCTTTAAATGCTGAAGGAACAGATCCGTAATGGTGCAAAATGGTGCAGGAATTGTTTCCGTATCCGTCCGGACCAGGCTCCAATGCTGTAAGCAGCCATCTTTATAAAACTGATAGAGCGTCTGAAAAGCTTCCCGAGCGGTGCGTTGATTGCGTGTAAGTTCTCCCTGTATTTCTTCAATCCCATAGACTTGTTTCAAAAAGTCATGCCAATCCTGTTGCTGGAAATCTTCTTTCATGGAAAACTTAAGATAGCGTTTCCAGACTTCCCAACGATGGCGGATGGTGGAATCAGAGTAATTGAGCTTACGCAGCTCATTTTCAGCTCCAAGCATAAGAGAATATAGTGCAGAGTCTGATTGATGATTAGGATTGTTCATTTGTGTTTACCTCCGATATTTATGATAGGCTTAGCCTTCTAGTTGAGTAAACACTACCCGTATTGTAAATTCAATCAGAATTATGGAAAGTAATAGACCAGCAAAGATTATAATTACTTGGTTTTTCTTAGAAACTTTCCATAACACATAACTTTTCATAAAGCACGCTGCAGCAATACCTGGCGTTCCGGTAAGGGGGAAGCTGCTTTTTGATAATCAGGTTCCACATGGTAATCGGCGGATAGTCTATGATTACATCAGGATAGTTCCGCCGGATAAAATGCACCAGCTCCGGCGGATCTACAGTGGTTAAATGGTAATGTGCCTCGAACCGGACGCCGGCCATTTTTGCCAGATGGTAAATCACCAAGCTGTCCTTGCCTCCGCTGAAAGCTAAATAATAGCCAGCAGGGTTCATGGCCAACGCGGCCGGTTCACACATGTTTAGCAGTTCAACTGCATCTTTCGTTTTTTTCTCTATTTCAAACAGATATAGCTGTTCCATTCCTTCCCGTCCTTCACATACATTTTGCTATGGACGGAAAAGCCATTCTTAACGGTGTGTCTTTTTACGCTGCTAACCGAGTACAGTCCGGAACTTCAACCCGCAATCGCCTGATTCCTAACAGCAACCCGTATTTTTATACAGGAAATGAAGAAATGAAACGTATTTAAGACGTAAGGGAAAGAGTAGCATATGCCCTCGGCCTGATTTCCAGAATTTGAACATTGGAAATCCTCCGATACGGCCTGCGCCGGTTTTCTTCCTCTACCCAGTCACGAAAGAGCATGTCTATTTCAAACTCTTCCTCATCATGGGCGGACCGTAAAATCACATACTTCTTACCCTCTCTCTGGTTATTCCTGCAGGTATCATAACGATATGTCACTTCATAAATAGGAGCCGTAATCCTGGAGGTGAGTATCTGTCTGGGGTGTAGATTTTTGAAAAAGCTCCGGTATTCTTCCGTAGCAGGAAGTGTGCCGCCGATGGCGATCTCATCAAATGTCACCATATCCGAAAACTTATGTATATGCATACGCTTCACTCTCCTGCACTGGCAATATACGTTTTAATCTCTTCCTCATCCGGTACAACCTGCCATAGACTCCAGACGCCGTAACGCCGCAGGCGGTTCCAATCTCACGCCCGGTAAATCCCTCAGCCTTCATCTGGACTACCCTTCTTTCTTTTTCTGTCATATGTGCCATCGCTTCCTGAATCATCAGCCTCTGGAAAACCAGATCCTCACACGTTGCATTTTTTGTTTCAATGGTCTCTGAAAGCGTGCGGCTGGAATCCTCATACACGGCACCATCTAAACTCACCAGATAAGCCTTGCGTTTTAACCGGCTGTTGTAACGCCAATACTTAAATAAGCAGTCACTCATTTTTCTTGACGCGATTGTCTGAAATTCATACTTCCTGGCCTTGCTGTCTTCATCATATGCCTGTACCGCTTCTAAGTATCCCAATGCAACCACATCATAGTAATCCGCCCTATCCAGCCGGTTGTGGCGTAAAAAATCCCTGATTAAGTTATGATTTTCCTCTGCATAATTCCTCTGGTATTCTGTCAGCTTGTGCATCATTCTGATTCCTCCGTTCTTCGGTTTTCTTTTCTTCCGCCTGTTTCTTTCCAAGGGCAACTCTCCGGTTAACCGTAGAAGGATAACAGCCAAACAAATCCGCAATACTGCGTTTGCTGTACCCCTCCTCAAACAGCCGGCGCATACACTGGTTCATCTCATCTTTGCTCATCTTGGCAAAATTGACCGGGGGCGGCCTCTTGTTCAGTATCTTCCGGCAGACCGGATGAGCCGGGCCGTATTCATAAAGAAACCTGGCCTCACTGGCATCAAAATTCCCTAGAATGGCAATCAAAAGGCAATAATAGCCCTCGATTTCCTCTCCTTCATATCCCATACGCACCTCTTATTCCACCGCATATGCCAGACGGTAAGTCCCTTTTCCATCGGTCTGAAATTGAGAGCGGTGTTCATAAATACAGGCACGGATACGTTCCTTGTAATATTGGTTTTTCTTTGCTTTGGGATGTTGTTCGAGATGTTCATAAAGATTTTTCAAAGACATTGTGCCGCCGTTCTTTTCCATGATTCCCCTTACCAGATGAAACCAGGTGAGCGCTGCAGAATCATTTGATTCCAGGTCGCAGGTACCGCTTACCCGATAGCTGAATGGAACCAGCAGCCACTCTTCCTTTTTAAACAAAAGCAAATGTTCTGTAACAATGGGAATAAACGGCTTACTGCTGTATGTCCGGCTGCTGGAGCGGCAATTATACTGCCCCTTGACAATCCAGGAAACCAGTGTTCCAATGGTCATCATATCATTGCCAATGGAATGGAAGGTTCCCTGTGTCCGGATATCCCCCACCAGAACCGCTAAATATCCTCCATGCCTCAGACTTATGAAAAGCTTTTTTATAATGAAATTCAGCTTGTCGATATAGTCCTTGTAGCTGCTGCAGTGGCTTAAATCGTCCGGGTGCGGTTCTCCCCATACACTGCCGGAATACGGAATAATGGAGTGATAGGGCGGATGCAGAAAAATCATGGAGGCGCATTCCTCCACCTCGTCCTTTAATGCATCCCAGTTTCCCTTCCCCTTTGCCGGTTCCGGATTTAGGTCATAAAGGATAGAGCGCACCCCCTCGCCGGCCGCCACATCTCCACTGGTGCCGGAGCCGGACATGGGGTCCAACAGCACGAAATCCTGATTCTGTTTTCCCTCATAAGCCCTGCACTGCAGGACATGTTTTAATACCGCCCGCACCACTTCAGGGGAACAGTTTCCCCGCCAGCGGTTGCTGCCGCCCTGTTTCCGTTCCGGGAACGCCATAAACGAGGTCAGGTTACGTCCAACACAGCTTGTCAGCTCCTGGGTTCCCAAGTGCTGTACAATCTCCTTCCAGTTCCCTCCAAACTCTTTTTTTAACAGGTGTTCTGCCGAGTAAAGCTCGTCCTGTGTCATATATTCCCTCCTTCAGCCCGTCATGGCCGTCCCCTGTAAATACTTTTACCATCATACGCATGGTTTCCGGAGAGGACTGAATAACAATTCCAGAGAAAACACTTCCCAGCGATTTAAGCTCCTCCCGCTTCCCGCGAACCAGTGATTTGGCAAGACCGAATTCCAACTTCTCACTGGATACCATATAAAGCCTTGTTTCCGGATCAAGACGGAAATTTACTTTCTTTCCTACTTCAAAGTCATATTTGCCTGCCATAATAACCTGCAGGCTGATTGATGTTCTCTTCACAATTTTTCCTCCAATTAAAATTTGGGGTAGCATGTCAGAATCCGAAATCCCCAGTCAGCCTCACCGTCCTTTAATAAGACCACGCAGGCTTTTTTTAGATCTTCATTCAGCATGTCTATTCCCTTTTTGAATCCATAGCCCACAGGCTTTGAAAATTCACCATGCAAAGATATTACATCCCTGGTGGTGTCTAAGAGCCATTCCCGGATTAAGGGATTGTAAAACCGTTTCATCAGGCTCTTTACAACCGCTACCGCCACTTCCATATCCCAAAAAGACGTGGCATAAATAATGTCTTCTGCATTCAATCGGGTTTTCAGTGCAAGCACCTGAATATCGGTGTGTTTCCTGATTGTATGTCCGCCGTAAAGACCAACCTGTTCTAAGTTTCTCTGTATCATATCCAGCGTGGTCTCTATGGTTTCCTCTGGGATACCCTCAAACAAATCTTTCATCCGTAACTCCTTTCCTCTTTGCGGATAAAATGCACAGGTATCCCAGACGGATTTCTGTGTTGATGGCTGTCTTTTCCATCAAAAAAACCACTGGCAGCTGCCAATGGTCCATTTTTGTCCGTCAAAGGATTTCTTTCTGTTATTTTACTTTGCCGCTTGCTGCGGTCTTCTTAATTTATGACTGCCCTCCTCTCTTTTATAGGTCAACCACAGACTGCCGGTATGGCATTTTTCCGCGGTTTCATAGAAATAAAAAAAGACGCCAAAATATCTTCCAATTTTGACGTCTCTCTTCCAAATCAGTAAGGCCAAAGCCTAATGTTTTTACTTCCGGTCAGCTACCGGAACAAAGGTTATTTACAATGACTGAACACTGCAAAAATCAAATTCAAGTACAGTTTAACACCATATATAGTATGTGTCAATATTTCTTTTACTATATACATGTATTACTCCTCTGTAGGATTCAGATTCACATATTTATGGTCCGCTTCCGGAATCGGGACTTTTGCTACTGCCTTGAGCCAGTACCAGCGGATACTATAAATATTGAAATCAAATTCTCCTCCTACTGCTTTCCTGACCGTTGCCTGGAATGCTGCCGGGATTCTATGAAAAACCATCCCATCTCTCCTTTTTAGCTGTTTTAGCAGTTCATACGTTTTTTCGCTAATCTGGGAAACAGGATAGAGAGACCTTGTTTTCTTTGTCATAACGCCTGAAACATATGGAAACTGAATATTATCCCACCGGACATTTTCTAAATCTACCATTCGGATTCCAGTTTCCCTCATCAAACGGACCATACAGAGATCTTCTGTTTTTCCGTTCTCTTCCAGAGAGTTTTCAAGATATTCTAGCTTCCGCTCCAGACTTTTTTCCGTTCTGCATAAATGACGGCATATCTGATTGTTTGCAACACGTCCGGTATAAAACTGAATGAAGCCGTAAGCAAAATGATTCACGTCCGGCACTCCATCATACAGCTTCCAAAGCCAGTCATCAAGTAAACTCCAGGTATAAAAGACATTTTCCGTAAAGATAGTTTCAAAAACCGGCTTTAAATCTGCAAACCTGCCCTTGTAGTATCCCTGTTTATAATATCCATAGAGTTCGTCCGCCTGGCGTTCTACTTTAAGCAGACGATCCCGCTCCGCCTTTATCCCCTCCAGGGATTTACTCTGAACCATATATTTTCCTTCTGACAAGTCCATTCCATAATAAAAAGCAAAACGATCTCTGACTTTTATGATTTTTCCTACTATCGACATTCTATTTCCTCCTGTCCTATGTATGTTACGGTTCTTCTTCCAAAAGCTGCTGATAAAGAGCCTCAATCCGGCTCTTTATCTCTGCTTTTGTCTGCTCCTCATCCCTGTTGTGCATTCCTAAGCGATTGAGGATATTAATGGTTTTCAGATACTCAATCTGCAGCATCATTTCTTCCCGGATTTCCTGGTTTGTCATGGCTATGCCCTCCTTTACCATTACTTATCCGGTACGCTGCTTTTTTTGTAAAATAGCTGTGTTTAATTTACCATTTCCTCTTCATACCTCTCAATCATCTCCCAGGTAAGCCATTCGGGTTTTTCATTCTCAGAAAAGCTGTTCCAGATTGCCTTCATCTCCGCAATCTGCTCCCTTTCACTTTTCGCCCACAGGCAGCCGGCATATCGATTCCCATATCCAAGGTAATAGTCACAGTCAGTCCTTAACCGGTCCAGCATTTGATACTGAAACCGTTTTTCTTTACTCACGAAGCCTTTCACGGGCTGAATGATGAACTCCTGTTTGATTGGCGTATTCGGGTCCCCATCCATCTCATTTCCCATGACAGAGCATAACTCCGGCTGTTCCGTCTCTCCCAAATTAATATCTTTCCATAAACGGTCATACTGATCCCGGTACACAGGCATTGATAAATCGTCTTCGCCTATATACTTTAAAATTAGCACCACATCTACTTTTGAATACATAGCGTATCCTCCTGTGCCTTTTAGATTAACTTGCTTTTCTGCTTTTTGAATCGTCTTCCCACTCGTCCGCCTGGTCAATGTGACGGATAATCACCTCGGTCTGGCCTGATATCTCCTTCTTAATCAGCAAATACAGCTTATTAAAAAGATTAAGCAAATAGGAGCGGAACGCATATTCCTGTTCAAAAGCCCGAATCCATGCTTCTGTCTTGGCAAACAGCCGGAACATATCCAAATCGTTCACATTGACAGATACCTGGGCGTCACAGATGTAGGAATTCTTCTGGCAGTAGGTTCCTCCATTGGAATTACGGACAGCGATTCCCCTTCCATTTTCAATTTCTGCAATCCACGGATACCGGCGTTTCTCTCCCTTTGTGTCTGTGTCAAACCGCTTAATGGACAGCTTTGTTACAATACTAAGCCCATCCTCGTCCGGCACTCCAAAAATCTTCTCCTGCGAAAAGTCCACATATAAAGCCCCGCAAAAATTTTTAGAATAGATAACTCAACTTTCCCAGCTTGAAAACCGCTGCTAAAGCAGCGTATTCAAGCCAAACAACGATTTATTTATGATTATTGACATAAAATATGCGCCAATCTTTGGTATAATAAGAGTGCGAACCGTCACCATACCAAACAAGAAAGGCGCATACTCTTATGATAAACTATAATGACCATTTTGACCATACCGAAAATCAATTTTTTACTGCAATAAAAGAACTTAAGCTTGGCATGCTTCTCCGTCAATCAAATATAACCAAATCCTGTGGCATTCCAGCACTTAAGGTGTTTGAGTTTCTCCTCCTGCTCGTGTTTCAGGGGAAGAACTTGTTCCAATTCCTTAACTCTAAGCGGAGAGAACAGGCCGTTTCTAAAAATACTTATTATCGCTTTTTGAATGATACTTCCTATAATTGGAGGAAATTTCTGGTTTTACTGGCGGCCAGAGTGATATCTGCCTTTACTCAGTTAACCAGACCAGAGCGCATTCGCGTCTTTGTTTTGGATGATTCCGTTATTAAGCGCAATCGCAGTAAACAAGTGGAACTTCTTGCCAGAGTTTATGATCATGTGGAGCATAAATTTCAAAAAGGATTCACGCTTCTGACGCTTGGCTGGTCCGACGGCTATAGTTTTCTCCCGGTTGGTTTCAACATGCTTTCTTCTGCCAAGAAGAAAAACCGTTATCAGGAGATATCTGACTCAATCGATCGCCGTACCAATGGCTATAAAAACCGAAATGAAAGTCTGATGGCAAAGCCACAAGCTGCTGTTTTGCTGTTGAAACGTGCACTTAACGCAGGAATTCATGCGGATTATGTTCTGATGGATTCCTGGTTTACTACTGAACCCATGCTCAAAGAGCTCCAGGGCATTGGTCTTGATGCGATTGGAATGGTAAAACAGCTAAAACAGCGATATCTTTATCAGGGGAAATCCTATACTCTGCCACAGCTGCGTAAGTTTATGCGGCATGAAAATGCAGTCAATATCTTTGGCTCTGTTCTGGTTCATACCCGGGATGGAATTCCAGTAAAAATCGTGTTCATTCGTAATCGGAACAAGAAAAGTGAATGCCTGTATCTGTTAAGCACCGATTGTAGTTTGAACGAAAGTGAAATTGTACGGATTTATGGAAATCGATGGTCGATCGAATGCTTTTTTAAAGCTACAAAATCCTTGTTGAAACTGGGAACAGAATTCCAAAGCCGCAGTTACGACGCGATAGTGAGTCATACAACCATTGTATTCACCAGATATATTCTACTGGAATGGATACGCAGGAATCAAAATGACCAAAAAACCTATGGTGAATTATTCTACCTGCTCTGTGAAGATATACAGGATATGGATTTAACCACCTCCCTGACGAGCCTCATGGCTCTATTTGTGGAGCAATTAAGCAATCTGTCTATTGGAATCACAGCGATTATAAAAAGTAAAGTAAACGATTGGATGCAATCCCAAGCCACATATATTCAGGCTTTATTTGGAAATCTGTGCTGGGAAAGTTGAGTAGATAAACTTTACTTCCTCCGGATTGATATGAGCGCTGACACTGACGGTACGGTCTCCCGTCCCCTTACTGTAATCCAGCATAATCAGTTGTATCAGAGAGCGGGCGCCCTCCTCCGCTTCCTCTCCCATGGCATGAATATGGGCCGGGAAAAGTTTGGACGCCGGTTTTAATTTATCATTCAGTTCCAGAAGTTTTTTATCTGTCTTATAGACCGCAATCTGTCTCGATACTTCGTTCTTCCAGTCCCGCTGCTCATTTTGTGCCATTTTTTTCTCCTCTATCTTATATAACTTAAAATCTTCTTCGTAATGCTGAGAGGAAGCCTGGACAGATCCGAAATATTTAAAAATCCGTCCTGATAGATATCCTCAATCACTTCCCGGTCATCTCCAATCGCAGCAGCAAAGAGCAGTATCCCCTGCCGCTTCAAATCTCCTTTTAAGGCTTTTAAATCCTCTTTTGCCAAATTCCCGCTGTAGTTAAGCGCAGCCGGCTGGCCGTCAGATACCAGGAACAGCATTTTCAGTTCTTCCGGTCTGGTTTTTAAGCGCTCTGCCACAAAGCGGATTGCCGCCCCATCCCGGTTACTGCCTCTCGGAGACATATCCATGATCCGGTACCTGTCCTTCCCATCTACGGAATCAAATTCAGCATAGGCATACAAGTCTACGGTTTCCTCTGTATAAAGCTCGTCATAGCTGGTGGAATGTCCGTAGACAATAACCGGGATTCCCAGATTCACACAGACATCATAGAGAATCAGAGCAGTCAGCCGCCCGAAGGTAATCCGGTCCTCATATGCCATGGATAAAGACTCATCAATCAGCACCGCGATTGCGGCCTGCCGTTCCTCCTCAAATGCCCTGCGGCTCATGAAGATTTTTCTATCCTGGCGGTAAAGCCGGGAGCTGTCTATCTTTTTCCCCATGGGCAGGTTCTTTTCCATTCCATCTTTTTCGGGATAGATAATCTCCCACATCTCTTCCTTCAGCCGTTTCGCAGTTTTCAAAATATCCGGTGACAAACTGTCGTACATCTGTCTGCATGAAGCAGGAACATTTGCAAGCCGATGGACCTCAATGTTACAATCTGCATGGGCATACCCAAAATCCATGTGTTCTGCCTGGCTTTTTATAGCGTTGACCAGTTTCTTTTCCTGCTCCTTTTCAAACTTCTCCTCAGCCAAATCATACAGTACCCGGTTCATATCCTCCGCGGCATTAAAATACCCGCTTCCTTCGTATTCATGATCCCACTTAACGAGCGATTCTCCATTTGTCGCTTCGCAGACGCTTTCTCCTTCAAACCGGCCATCTTCCTGATCTGTGACTTCCGGTCTGAAATTATCGCGGAATATCTGTAAAAGTTCTCTTAACAGATTCTCTTCCTCATCATCCTCCTGTGGGATTGAATCATCTTCTGCGGTTCCTTCCACAGCCTCCGGAGGTTCTTGCTCCGTTCCGCTTCCTTCCGCATCTGATTCCTCTTTATTCTCATCATCCCGGTCTTCTTCCTTCTTCTCTTCATCTGCATGTTCCTCCTCATCTTCCCATGTGCCATCCCAGCCCTCCGGGGTTTCCCCGTCCTCCTCACATTCCTCTTCCAAATCCGGCGCAGGAGCAGCCACATTGCTGAATACGCTTTCTAAAATATCCTCTTCCTCACCATCATTCTGGCAGCCGGCATCAGCTTTACTGCCGGAACCGGCTTCGCTTTCAGAATTGTCCTCACTGCCGGAGTCCTCCTCATTATCAGAACTGTTCTGGCCACAGGCACTATTCCCCAAACCAGTATCCGCCTCACTGCCAGAGCTGTCTTCACTGTCAGGTTCCTCCTTACGGTCAGATTCCTCACCGTTTTCCGGTTCATTAGACGCGGATTCCTTTTTAGCCTCCTGTTCATGAATCCGCAGAATCAAATCCTTCATATAGTCCCAGATTTTTAATATCACCTGATTGGCGGCACGGAAGCGTTCCACTTTATCCACGTCCACCACCGAATCATCAATAAGCTCCATGCAGTCATACAGACAGTCCAAATACTCGCCGTCATAACCTTCCCAGTTATTGATTTCACCAGCCCTGGCATATCCTAAAATCAGATTTAAAATAATCGCCAGCCCATGATCCTGCCGCTGTATCTCCTGGGTGACGGTAGGCAGCTTCTCTATATGCCGGTTCGCATTCATTAAAATGCCTCTACGGATACTGCCCGGGTACTCGTCACACATGCGCATTTCCACATAAATGTCTTCCAACGTATTATTGATACGCAAAGCGGTATCTGCAATTACAGATACCGCCGCCTTATCTCCTGCCTGGAGGTATTGCCTTATTTCCTCCAGAGCCTCTCTCTCTTTTTCATTCCCCGGCACTGGCGGCCGGGGATATATCTTCCCTTCTTCAAACCCCTTTCCATATAATTTTCGCAAATACATGGCAGTATATTTCTGGTGGCCGCATTCATGCCCCAGAAACCCCACCAGGCTGTCTGTCTTTAATTCCTTTGTGGGAAAGCTCCCTGTAATAGGATTTGCCGCATTGATATACACACTTTTTCCGCCCGTAAAGGCAATCGCTGCCAACGGGCTGGTATTCCATCCCATTGAAACCCTTAGTTTCTTTCCCGGTCTCCAGACCAATGAATTTGCCAGCTTCTCCATGTTATGGATAAACGGCTTGGATGTAAAAATCTGCTTATTACTGATTTTATTTTTAATCTCCCGGATTCTTAATCGGTCATAGCCTTTCTCACTCATAAAATCTCCTTCACCTTATGCCGCCTCCAGAACTTCAGAGTAGCTTACCTTAATGCAGTTATCATAAATTTCATCCCTGTATTCCCGGTCGGAAGCCGCTTTGCTTAAAATGGTGGATTTTGCCGCTTTTAACACGTCACCGGTCACCATGTATGCCCAAACCCATGACTCATATTCCCGATATCCGCACACACCGCCGCGTATCCGTTCATTTCTGCAATACTTTCTGATTTTTTCCACGGTCTCCGCCATTTTTAAAAGCATAATCTCATCTTTGCAGCCGGTCTTCACCATGGCCCGTTTCTTCATCTGTTCAGGCGTCAGTTCTTTTTTGTCAAAGACCATACACATACGGGACAGGATTGACTCATTCATATCTTTACAGCCCTTATAATCTGTGTTGGTCGTTAAGACAATCACGGTATCGGGGTTTCTGTGGACAATCTCGCCATCCGCAAGGGTGATAGAAGCACAGTCATCTAACAGACCATTCAGCTTTACCAGAGTTCCTGGCTTTCCTATCACTGCGGGTTCCTGTAACTCAAACACAGCGGGCCTGCGGCACGCTTTGATTAAGTCCGATTCCACCAGCACAAAATCTTTCTGGTCTTTGCAGTTCTGATAACCGATTTTATAGATTTGCCGCATCAGTTTTTCAAATGCCTGATTGATATCCGCGTCCTCCTCGTAAGTACCTGTATATTCACTCAGCACCGTGGAGGGGTCCATCATAAACTCCTCATAATCCGGAAATGCCGGAGGCTCTGATTTTACCTTGTCATTGGTATTGGGAATCATGGTTGATACAAGATCCATCTCGTCCGTTCCCTCTGAGCAGGTTAAAAAATAATACGGAAGCCCCAGCGCCTTGGCAAGAATCGCTACATCAATGGTCTTGCCGGTCCCGGAATCTCCCCTTGTCATGAACGTGCGCATGGGAGTATTATGAATCATCTCCAGGATGTCCTGTACCTCCTCCGATACATGATAATTGGGGGAAATCTGCGGCACGCGGGCCTTCTCTTCCTCTGTCAACTCTACATTCATGCAGTATTTACTGCCCAACGACCCGATTGGCTTTGAATTTGCCGTAATCCGGTTCACGCTCAGGATTTCAAACCGTCCTGACGTAACCTCGGTGGGCGCATATTCTCCCCCTGTAATCGCCTGCGGCGTCAAAATAGGCGCGTTTCCGGAGGCAAGGGAGTTCCTGTCAACCGGCAGTCCGTCCGTCCCCAGCACATTGGCATTTTCCACTCTCCGGTAAATATTATCACAGCAGATAAATGCGGCTTTAAGCGCTACATCCATATCGGGCCAGTTGTTTTTGTACTGCGCTCTCAGAATCGTGAAGTTATCAAAAAATTCGGTGTCAAACAGCGGGCCATCCATATTTAAGCTGGCATATTCAAGCATACATATTAAATGCTTCCCGTCGCTCTGCCCCGACCGCAGGGCCGGCATATGCCGGTGTATTCCTGTTCCACTCTCGCAGACCTTAAACTTTCCGTTTTTGGAATTATATACAACAACCATCCTGTCCTCATTATTTTTTTTCTTAAATTCGCCGCAGTAGAACTGAAGTTCACCTGTATCATTTTTCTGTACCCCCAACGCGCCGTCCGTATCTGTCTCCATTAATTCCACCAGCGTGAGAACCGCCCGTAAAACAGGGCCGTGTAGTGTAGACTGCTTCCCCTGCTGCATCAGATTGTATCTGGATGTATATCCCTCCTCTGATGATGCTTTGTTTAGCCCATTTTCAATCAACGTCTGTAAAAACGGCTCCGGTATGGGTAAACTGAATGTCCAGCTTTCAAATATTTTTGAAGATGCCATTTTATCCCTCTTTCTATCTGTCTCGTATTACTTAGCTCTCTACTGTAACCATGCCTCGCTTGGCATATTGCTGATTAAACGGTTCAATGTCTTTGTAGATTTATACCAGCTATAAAAACTATCGTCATTTGCCCTCTCGTAAGCCTCTTCAATCTGCTGTACTAATTGAAGGAATCCAGTATTCTGGTCCCGGAGAATGTCAAAAGATGCCTTTAGGCAGTCATATCTGTGCCGCACGCCAAGATAAGCATACAGCACTTTAAAACATGCCTGCGCACATTCTATAAACTGATCTTTTGTCAGCCGCTTCAGCCGTTTCCTGCTCTCCGACTCTGCCACACGGTCGTCAAGCTCTATGCCGAAATAATCCTGCTCATAAGCGTCCCAGCCCAGCAATCCTCCGCCATATCCGCTTGCGCCGATGGCAACAAATAAATCATCGAAGCACTCTGGTACATAAGTATTCTGTAAATCCTCCTGCATCTGTTCACACTCCGCGCATAAATCGCAAAACATCATTTTAAACTCAAATTCCTCATCTGAATCCCCGTCCAGCGCATTTAGCAGCGAATCGGAACCGTCCTCCGAGTCAAAGTACCATTTGACATTGTTGCATTCCTCCTCAATCTCGTACAGTTCCTCCCTTATGAAATCCAGGTTAAGGTTCTTTACTATGGCTTTCCGATACCGAAGCTGTCTTGCCTTGTACCGTTTCGTTTCTTCCGAATCAATTTGATTTGACATCATGCCTCCTCCGCCAGGAATCGCTCTGTAGCCGTGTGGGCTGCCCGTATCGCTGCGCCTGAAATCTGGCGCTGCCAGGCCTCATGGTATCTTGACCAGCGGAACCCTAAGTTCCTGTGCAGAAATTGCCGGAACGCCTGGGATGCGTATCTGTTCATTGTTTTTCTCCTTGTAAATTGTGGATTAGCTTGCAATCTGTCCGTCAGAAGTATCACACTGGGATTTTGCTTTTTCTATCCGCTGAGCCTCCATCTGAATCCGATATGCCAATTTTGTATTTCTCTTTTCTTTGTCATCCGTCATAACCGCTTCACAAAAAGCCGCCCAGCTTCCCACCAAAAACACTTCACATCTGGCGCGCGTCACTGCGGTATAATAGATGTTGCGCTTTAACATTCGCTTGAAGCATGAAAGCACCGGAATAATGACCGCTGGGTAGCTGGTCCCCTGGCTTTTATGTATGGTAACTGCGTAGGCGTGCATCAATATCCCATAGTCTTCCGAGCCATATTCCCCAATTCTTCCGTCCTCAAACCGGACCACTAATGTGGAGCTTCCGTCCCCATTCTGATAAATATCAGTGACAATCCCCATATCTCCGTTGGATACCTCGTCTGTGTTCTTTAACTGCATCACCTTATCCCTCAAACGGAACACGGCGCTGCCAAGTTTCATTTCCAGGCCCCCCGGAAACTGCGGATTTACCAGTTCCCTTAGCTTTCTATTGAGCGAATTGGACCCCACCGGCGTATCCTGCCTGAAGGGAGTAAGCACCTGTACCACATCAGTATCACCATGACCGGCCTCCAGCTTTTTCTGATACAGGTCAGCAACCACCTCGGCTGCCACCTCGTCGCTGTCAACGGATATAAACTGAAAATCGTCACCAAATAACAAGTCCATATCTCCATTGTTCATTTTTAAAGCATTGATGATAATGCGGGACCCTTCAGCCTGGCGGAACTGTACGTCAAGAACCGTGACCGGAATGACTCCGGAATCAATCATCTCTTTAAACACACTCCCCGGTCCAACTGATGGAATCTGGTCCGGGTCCCCAATGAATACTACTCTGGCGCCATTTTTCACTTTTGTAATCAGAGCGTAAAAAAGCCACATATCCACCATAGACATCTCATCAATAATAATCAGATCCTCGTTCAGTTCTTCCGTCAAATCCAGATTGACTTCTTCTTCCTCACCAGTTATGTAGAGCGCCTTATGAATGGTCATGGCCGGGTATCCCGTGCTGATTACCATGTTACGGCTGGCACGTCCGGTTGGAGCGCACAAAAGAGCGGTCTTTTCCCGCTCTTTCTTCTCAAATATCTTCAAAATAATCCGCTCGACTGTAGTTTTTCCAGTTCCGGGGCCTCCCGTTATGATCGACAGACTGTTGGCAAATACAGCTCTTACCGCTTCCTTCTGCTGTTTGGCCAGAACCATGTGCGTGGTTCCCTGCACCTCGTCCAGCTCCCGTTCAATGTCATAGGAGGTCTGCCTGTAATTCATCACCCGGAGGATATGCTCCGCTGCCATTTTCTCTGCCGTATAATTCTTCATGGAATATAGGACATGCCCCTCCGCTGCCAGAAGTTCATCGGAAAAGACCATTTCATTTCCAATATCCTTAATCAGACGAATTTCCACTGCCTGCCGGTACATTCCACAATTTAAAAGTTCCGCCGCCTGTTTTACAATCTCCCTGCTGTCTAAATACAAATGACCATCGCTCTCTGCATTTTTCAGCACCTGGAGAATGGCTGCCTTAACCCGCAGCGTGTCATTGGGCCGGAAATTTTTATTCTTCCTTGCAATGGTATCCACATTCTCAAACCCGAAACCGCTTAACTCACATAGCCTGAATGGTTTTTCCTTCACAATCTGCAAGGCGTTTGAGCCAAAGTAGTCACGGATATTAGATACCCGTTTCGGACCTACTTTTAAGGGAGCCAGATATTGCATCAGTTCCCGTAAAGACCGGCTCTCTGAGTATGAATTAAGAATTGTCTCCAGCTTACTTTTCGTAATGCCTTTTATTTCCAGCAGTTTTTCCGGCTGAGTATCCAGAATCTTCAGGGTTGCTTCCCCAAACCGGCTCACTATCCGGTTTGCAGTTACCGGCCCTATTCCACTAATCAGCCCTGATGCCAGATAACATTCAATCCCCTCCCTGGTTGTCGGCATAAATATCTGGCTTTCCGCCACCGACAACTGCAATCCATAGCCTGTTTTTACCCATTTTCCTTCCAGTCCTGTATCAATTCCCTCAATAAAGGGAATTGCGGTTCCAAAGGCCGTAAAAACAATCTCTCCGTTTTTGAAAGAATGGTTTACTGCCGACTCTGGAATCGCCTGGCTGGTTCGATAAGAGGCTATGGTATATCCGTTTTCATCGTTATAAAAAATCTTACGATGTGGTGTACACTGGATCACATTTGATACCTCCGCTTATCAGCCATTCCACGATAGATAAACATACCTTCCCTTTACAGACGCCTCCACTCCGCCATCCCTGGTTAAAAGGCGGCATATATCCTCTGCCTCCTCCCCCGGATATTCCGGCAGGCTGCCAACACGCCGATACCCCTTGGGTGTTCTGATATTACAGATTCCATCCTTTCGCAGCCAGCACTCATATACGCCTTTTGTATTGAGCCTGGCAATTATCTGGTTTAGGCGCTCTTTTCCAATGCTTCCATACCAGGAAATCACGTTCTGGGAACTTATTTCATCTTCGAGAATCATGCTTGCTTCGGAGGCTGCTGCTGTGTCTGATTGTACCGGCTCCGTTTCAACCGTCTTGTTTTCCTCCTGGGATACTTCCGGAAGGGTTCCACCCAACAGGGAAACCAGATGTTTCCGCACGCTTTTTAAGACTCCCAGTGCCCATGGATTTTTAAGCGCACACAGGATAACAAAAAGCGGGATTCCAAGGGAGATGACATTGACTGCAATCCCAAGAGCAAACGGGAGCAGGAACGGTAATAAAATGCTGCATCCCATTCCTACAATCACAAGTTGAATTATCTTTCTGACATTTTTCTGTTCCATTTTCTTATCCTCCTTAGAAAAGAGGGAGCGCATTCCTTTCACCAATCGGTCACAAAGGATATCCAGTCCCTCCTGTACACATCATTTAGTTAAATGGTAAATCTCCATCATTCATTCCATCATCAATATTCATAAAGTCATCCTTGTTATTGGCAGGTGCATTCCGCTGGGTGCCTCTGGACGCCGGCCTTGCAGCCGGTCTCGCCGGTTGTCTGGATGGCTGCCTAGATGAAGCCTGGTTCGGCTGTGCCGCCCGACTCTGCTGCGCCGGCTGTCTTGACTGTGCGGCCTGGTGCGGCTGTGCGGCCTGACCCGGCTGCGCTGACTGACTTGGCTGATTTACCGGAGGTGTCTCCTGATTTCCTCCATCTTCGCTGCTGTTCTTTTTGCTCTCTGCAAATTCTAAGTCATCCACAACATACTGCATGGAATAGACTTTTACCCCTTCTTTGTTGGTATAGTTATTGTTCTGCATTTTTCCAGTTAAAAGCAGCTTCAGACCTTTCCTGCCAAAACGCTCCAGCAGTTCTGCCTTGCGATCAAATGCCGTACATCGAAAGAAATCCGCCGTAGGCTCACCTTCACGCGTGCCCCGCCGGTCTACCGCAAAATCAAAACGCGCAATCGCCATTGCAGTCTCGCCCTGTGTATAGGAAATTTCCGGATCATCCGTCATTCTGCCTAAAAAAATACATTTATTCATGCTCTCTCTCCTTCTGCATTTGTTGTTTTTCCTTCTCTGCACTCTAAATAAATCCACTCTTCTGTCTTTTCGTCCCAGGCTTTGACGTTATGGTCCAAAATGCCTTCTTCCACCAGAAACAGGCTGTTCCTGTCTTTCGCCCGGCTTAATAGTTCTCTTACCCGTTCATTGGTAAGTGCCGCCCCGAAAAAATGCCCTGGGAGCCCTTTTACATAGCTGTGTACCGCCCCATCCTCCTTCACCAGCAGACAGTCGTATGCTTCGGCCACGGTTAATGATAATTCCATTGTTGTTTCTCTCATATTGTCCTCCTGTTTTTCTTCAACACAGATTAATAAATTTCTTTTCCTCCTTCCTGTCATTTTAGGCAAAAAAATAAGACACAAAGAATTTTCATTCTAAGTGTCTTTAAAGCAGGTGAATCCTGCTGTGCCTTTTTGTTTTAGGGTGTTCCCTGAAATCTTAACTCCCAGTGAGAAGCTGGGACAAAATAAACTATCCGGCTCTTTGAACCAGACAAAAATCAAATATCATATCAAGGATAACACAATATATAGTCTTAGTCAATATTATATATCTATATACGGTATTTCATTTATTAAACCTTTACAATTTTTCCATGAGATTACTATATTCCGATTCATAGAGCTGATACTTTTCATAAATTTTTTTGTATTTTTTCTTTAATTTAAAAAACCAGGGAAGTTCGATGTAATCCTTCATCCAGAACCGGATTGTCATATTATCAGCTTCAAAACGGTATTTTATATCCTGTTCCTCTACGGTTAAAACACCGTTGTGAAAATTGTAAACGGTACTGGACCCCAGATGCGGATCATAGTCCGGGTTTTCAATGTGCTTATAGCACTCCATAAAATAGTTTCTCTCTTTATCAATCAATAATTCCGCCATTTCCATATTTTCTTTGATTTCCCGGTACCTGTTTATCTGAAAACCGAACCATAATCCAAAGAGCATTGCTGATACGATGATAACAATGTTCCTCCATACTTTCATGTATAATATTTCCCCCACTTCCCCACATTATCTGTATCTTTTTATTCTATTTTATCAATAAATAGCAAAATAAGATACTTTTATGTTTTATTTTATTCTTTCCTTATAATTGAGTTATAAAACGTAATAAAGACAGATAGGGAGACTCTAATGATTGGTGAACGATTATATGATTTACGAAAAGACGCCGGCTTAACCCAGGAAGCATTGGCTAAAATATTAAATACCACAAAACATGCCATATCAAAATACGAATGTGAGCAGGCGGAACCGCCCGACAGCATGAAAATCCTGATAGCAAATCACTTCCACGTATCTATCGATTATCTGCTGGGTCTGACAGATACTCCTGCGCCCTATTCCACCAAGCCGCTTTTACCGCTACCGGAAAATTTGCCTCCAGAAGCCAGAGCGGAAATACAGGAATTCATCAAGTATTTAAAATACAAATATAAAAGTTAAGGCAGGGAGCCTGTGATAAAATCAGCTCCCTGCCTGCCATTCTACATAAATCTCAAATCCTTTCTATTTCTAACCCTTCAGAATCGCCTCAAGCATGATGGGGGAACCCACACAAAACGCCTCAGCATTTCTATAAATTTCAATTTCATGGGTTATTTCGCCGCCTTCCGGAAGCAGGCTTCTGCTGGATACCTGGATCAGTTCCGCCTCCTTTTTCAGTATCTCTTCATCAGAAAGTTTTGCATATTCTTTGGGCAGTTCTATGATTATCCCATGATAGCTGTCACTGATGGAGAGCAGCAGTCTCCCGCTATCCCCTATTGCTTTACAAAAAATCTGTTCCGCTATAGTGAGATCAACTAAGCGGCCCATGAAAATTTCATCCGGTATTAAATACCTTTCCGGATACTTTTCACCAATCTGTGCCTTCAGCTTTCCCTCATCATAACCCGGAAGTAGTTCAAAATGATCCGGGCCACCATAATAGTCATTGAACCATACCCCTATCATCACATCATTTAAGTATAACTCACCTGTCCACACAATGCCTTCCGGACCGTCTATTGACTTCAGCCCTTTAACTGTAATTCCATTTAAACTTGCCATTTTTCCCTCTCTTATCCTAATATCATTTTTTCATAGTTACTTAACAGTCTCATAACGGAGATTTCATATGTAACCCTCTCCTCCTGCTCGCCCATTGGCAACAGCTTCACATATTTCCGGCTCTGCATTCTTCCCAATATATGGATTGGCTCACCAACCTGTTTCCCGGCTGCATCACGGGCATCCTTTCCCCAGCATATACATGGAATGTAATCGGCTTTTCCATAGGGCCGGTTAACTGCAACCATTAAGTCTGTGATTTCCCGGTTTAACGGTGTCCGCCGGTAAATAGGCTCTTTACACAGGAATCCAATCAGTTCCACCTGGTTTATTCCTTCTGCACAGGCCTGTGCATCCCATACCTCTCTTACAAAAATGCGCAGCAATACCTGTTTATGGTTCCCAACGTCTTTTGAATAGGTCCGAAGCTGTCCTCTGATTCCAATACAGCTCCCTACTTTTAACTGGCTGCAATAACGTTCCGGCAGCGTAGCAAGCACTTTGTCAACCGCGTCACTAAGCCGTTTTACTATAACCTCCACCTCAAAAAAACGCTCACCGAAAATAGTGTGGCTGTAACGAATTTCCTGTCCTACCTCGCCTATTATCTGGATGTAGTTATTTTCACCGTTCTCCTGCTTTATCATATGTACCTCCATTTTTGCTCCCATGAGTATTTCATTTCTCTCCTCTGCCGCTCTACATACGGTTTCCAATAATCGTCTATTCCCTTGAAATTTCCTGCCCAGCTCCCATCTGTATCCAAATCCCATTGTTTTCGCCGGTAGCGGATTGACTGCTCCTGACACAGTGCATAAAGCCGGTTGCTCCCCTTCCGGATTTCAGTCCGTTTTCGCTTCTTATTGGGGCAAACCGCGCCCTCCTTTCCCTCTAAATCGCATTTACCACAGGATTTGTCATTGTGGTCGCAGATTATTTTCATCTGGCGGTCCATATCATAATAATCAATCACTTCTTTCACGCCGTTTTTTACCAGGGCAGCCAACAGCAATTCCAACCCCTTATAGTTATTGACTCCCGGATTCCCAATGAAGGTACGCCCGGAAAACTCGTGGGCAATCAGGCCCTTTAACACACCGTCCGTCACGCATACGCTTGCATCACACGGATTCCCGAAAAATGCGGCTGGGCTGTTGCTGCTAACCCCTTTTTCCCTTCCTGCGCTGGACAGCCAGACATACTTCCGGTCATGGACTGGCACATCAAGACGGATTTGAAAACCGATTAAATTTCCTTCAATATCTGGAACCGGACAGAGATATCCCGAATATTTCTTTCCAAAAGCGATATCCCAGTTTCCCCGGCTATTGAGGTAAAATCCCGGTACCCCCGACAGACTTAAATCTTTTAATAAAAGTTTTCTGGCAAGGGCCTCCGTTCCATAAATGGGCGTACTGCGAAAACGGAATCGTTCAATCGCCTCCTCGGACAGTCCCCGTTCCCTTAACAAAAGGCGGTGCTGTTCTGATAACTGCAGCAGTTTGAGAAGTTCGCTGTAAACCTGATTTCGTTTTATACTGTCCGCAGGGTCTGCTTCCACCACAGATGGTTTTCGGATATTATATGCCTGGCTTGAAGAGTATCCGCCACCCGCCAGCCGTCCACGGATTTCCCGATACGCAATTTTGTAGCAGTCCGGTCCGGTAATCCCCATCAGTTCGCAGTACAGCGTCAACATATTTCCTTCAGCACCGCAGTTGTAGCAATGGTAGACGTTTTTAATCCGGTTCCCCTTCCAGATGCAGGCGTTCATTTTTCCACGCTCATCCCCGCAGAACGGACAGATCAGATTAAACGAATCCTCACCACCCGTCAGACGGGTTAAATCCAGAAGATTTACAACATCAGCGATACTAAAAGGAGGTATAAAATTTTCGATTTTACCATCTCCTTTTACGATTAGGCCCCTGTATTGAAACGATTATAATTAAGACGCAGCCTGTAATAAAACTCTTGCCGCCTGCCGGACATTATCGTTAGGGCCTTTATATTTATACGCAAAAAACTCTAAATCACCAATCCCCTTTGCACCGTCAAGCGCAATCTCTCCCAGGGTCCGTCCTCTGTTTGCCACGCCAAAATTGCAAACCACCTTTTTGGCCTCATCCACGGTAAATTCACCAGGTTCCGATGCATTAGAAGAAGGCTGTTCCGTTTGCTTTTCCTCCTGTTGTGCCTTTTTTGCATGTTCCGGCAGCTGAACCGGAACTCCGCTTTCCGGTTTTATAT
>NZ_JBKVCZ010000003.1:32929-125348 GCF_046966825.1 Hungatella sp.
AGGCGCCGGCGTCTGTGTCTCCTGCGCTGTGGAAGGTTCACTTTCCGCCTCGTGATTTCCGTCAGCCCCGTTCTGCTCATCATCACCAGCGGCCTGCATATCAGGATCATCACCGCCCTGGTCAATTGTAAATTTATTAAAAAAATAATACTTGAGTGAGTACGTGAGGGCACTTCCTTTTGCTTTGTCCGGCATATCATTGGTCCCAATCGCATGGATTTTTACTTCCTCAAAATCCTGCGGGTCCTCCACATTGGTCCAGCGTAACGTTAAATCCTCCTCGTACAGCCAATAATTTACCCCCGAAATATAACGGACAAAGACCTGATTTCCATTTTCGTCGGTATTGGTAGCCGTTTCTTCCACAATATCAAAATTGACCCCAAGCTCATTCATGGCCGGAGTCAAAAAGCGGTAGATATCATCTATTTTGAGAAAGTCATAGTCAACATTCTCATTGTACCTGCGTTTTACTAATGCAGGAATCGCTTTGCGTATTCCCACAAACTTTTCTTGCAATGTCATGCCAATCCTCCTTCATTTGTTTGCTTATGAGGCACTTAGGAAGCCAAAACTGAACTGACCGTTCACATCTTCCTGGAAAGCCTCACGGATTTCTTCTACATCTACTGTTGGATTACTGACGGCTGCCTCAATAACGGCATCACTGACGTTTTCATCGACCGTTTCCGTGATTGTCTCATCAGCGGATATCTCTTTGTCCTCGCTCTTTTCGCAAAATCGCCAGGCATTCATGTAGTACATTGGCGTATAATAGACCTCATTATCCGGATGAAATCCGGGCTTTACTAACGAATCCCCAATTATGACACAGGCCGAACAGCCCAAAAGGGATAATTGGATATAGCACATCTTTGCCGCTGTTGCATCAATATCCTGTGCTACGAACAGCACTTTTTCCTGATAATTAAATCCATGTTCCCTGGCAGAATTGGCAAATGCAATTAGCAGAGCTCCTGCACCACAGGCCGGATCACTAACTGATATAAATCCTTTTTTCTCCACTTCTGCCTGTAGGTCTTCACCAATCTGAACCTCTGCCATAAACTCACAGATATGATATGGTGTAAAGAACTGCCCCTTCTGATGTTGGTTTAAGTTCAGTGATATATAAAGATTTCCCAGGAAGTCCTGCTTCGGATTCTCCTCCAATGCCAAAGTTAGCACGCTTAAAAGCTGGGGAAAAATTTCCTGCTCCTCTTTATCATAAGAGCATATCACAGACAGATACCGCTGTTCCCTTTCATCCCGTTCATACGTCGGCATCACATTTGCAAAGGCAATCGCGGCCATGGTAAGAAAATCATTCCATACCTCCCAGTTAGAACGTTTACCGATTAAACGGTTAAACAACGCAATAAACTCTTTATCCCACTGTTTTTTCATGCCGGCTTTTCTTCCTTCTTAATAAAAAAAATGCTGGAAACGTTTGTCTTTGCATATTCCTGATAAACATCAGGATATGTAAGCTTCAACTTCTCCAACTCCGCTTTGTTAATTGACGTTGTCATTCTTTTCGTATAACCCACACGGTAAATAATATTACCGGTATTCAGTTCCCCTCCTTCTGCCTGTCCAAGCGCTCTCTGCACCGGAACATAAATCTCCTTAATCTGTTCCTTTACCTCCCTTGCCTGGCTCTCCAGTTCTGCCCGTTTTGCGTCAAGCTGTACATATTTTTTCATCACATCTTCCAGCTCCCCAGGAAGCACAATCGTTTTGCCAGGTTCAATCCTCCGGTATTTTTTAATGGCCGCCAATACCAGATCAGGTTCTTCATAGAACTCCGGTTCCCGGCCGGCCTTAACGTAATTTACCCAGAAATCCCGTTCCAGTTCAATCATTTCCTCTTCTAATTCCAAATCCCTGGTTAAGGTTCTGATGAAAAATGTGTTCTCGGAATTGCCGAAAAGGCAAAGGAATATCACCCCCGCCACATTGGTGACGCTCATATAATGCATCCCCTGCAGCATGTAATGATAAGGGATGGAATCATTGTCCCACTCATCTTTCTTGAAGCCGAAAGAGGTTTTGCACTCGACAATCCATATCTTCCCATCCTTCTCCACAAAGAAATCCACATCGCTTACCATAAACGGATACAACGGATGGCGGAACATTTTTCTTACCGCATACGGTTTCAGCCCGGTTTTCTTCATAAAAATCTGAACCACCAGTTCCTCCAGCCGATGTCCGATTTCCAGGCTGACCCAGTTGCGTTCTTCCTCCACAACCGGCTGGTGTCCCAGCTTCTCATGATACAGTTCATTGGCTGTCTTCCACGGCGAAACCCGGTAAATACTGGCTACGTCACTGCCCCCGATTCCGCACCTGCGGTACCCCAGTCATTGTTCCTCTGAAATTTTTGTGATGTCTTCCACGAAAACCTCTGGTTCATAGTTTAAATTCAGCAAGTATTTTCACCTCCTCGCTGGTTCCTATTTTAAATCTCCCGGAATATCGTAATCGCTCCACCGCAGCGTCAAACACCTGGAAACAGACTCTTCCAAATCTGCCAAAGCCTTTCCCTGAACGCCATTAACCTCCGACAAAAGATACTGGTACAAATAGCACAGTACACATCATAGCTGCTGCAGGCTCCGCCCATATAGGTTCCAACTGCTCCACAGTTTCCGTAATCAATTTTTTTCCTATTTTACCCGCTCCATCAGCCCGGAAATCACATTAACCGGGTGAT
Source organism: Hungatella sp. (assembly GCF_046966825.1). Classification (NCBI taxonomy): domain Bacteria; kingdom Bacillati; phylum Bacillota; class Clostridia; order Lachnospirales; family Lachnospiraceae; genus Hungatella; species Hungatella sp. The sequence continues at coordinate 35,649 of NZ_JBKVCZ010000003.1, forward strand.
TCAGATAAATATGGAATAACCGCTCAACCCCAGCAAGCGCTTCCTCATACCTGGCAAATGCCATGGACATATTAGCATCAAATTCTGCCATGGACGCCTTCTTCTCATGCGCCAGCTTCAATGCCTTTCCAAGCACCAGCGGGCGCTTATCTTCACCAACCAGCAGAGAATAATAGATATTTGCGCCACTGGCTCCCACGTCTGATGTTGAAATTCTAACTGCGGCTGACAGCTGGTCGTTTAAATCCTCCCGGTAATTCTTTAACGCTTTCCGGTAAGAGGATACCAGTTCATCGTCCTCAATCTCCCAGGTGGCTGTGGTCATGGTATGATCGTAGTATCCGGCCTTAAACGTTGCCTCATCATATTTCCCGTTAATATAGGACGACGCAGTGCCAAAAATCTCGGTCATCGGCAGGATACAGTAGTCGCTCTCGTCCCCGCCATGGACAGCCCTCACTTTGCCTTCCTGAATCCGGATAAGGGCATCGCCTTTCGTGACCTTCAGACAGTCATTTAAAATCCTGGCAAGCTTCGGTTTCTCCAAATCTGACAGTGCATTTCCATTCACTCTTGCCCTGCTCTTTAAGGTAGCCAGGCTGGACCTTCCCAGCGGATAAACGGATCTTCCCATCTTGAGCAAAAGTCCTGTATTCCGGCAGGTATCCGGAATAATCCCCTTTTCCTCCAGTTCTTCTGTAATCCTCTGGCACAAACACTCATTTTCTTCTGCGGGTAATACACGTATGGAACTGCTGGGCCTGACGTCCCAGCCAGCCCGTTCCTCCAGTTCCTCCAGAAACCCATGCAGCTGATCCTCCTTTGTGAAATTAATCGAAAAATCATCCTGATAATTCATTCCTTCTCCTTTCTAGCTGGCTTCTTCCAGCAACACTGCAGCTGTGACATGGCCGTCTTCAATAATCCATTCCAGACCATATCCGGCTAACTCAACCAATTCGTCAATACTCAATAAATCTGCATTTTTCCATAAAATCTGTGTACCAACCATCTCTTTCTCTCCTTTCGTTCTTCTTAAAGCACAAAAAAAGACCCAAAAAGATAATCTACTCGTCTTTTTGGGTCTTTCTAAACGAACCATTTCTGGTCCGGCTTTCGCATCAGGCAACTGCCTCAATCATCATGCTCCCGGTTCTTACCGGGACAAAATCTTTGATATGTTTGGGAAACATATAAAATCACTATCAGTTATACATTACCACAATATATAGTTTGTGTCAAATATTTTAGTCTACATATTGTTGTCATATTTTTTGTCGGTTTTCTCCACCCCCAGAAAACTATCTGTATTCAAGTATGCTCCCAGTTTTCCTATTCCTGGCTGAAAAAAGAACCGATATGTCCCGCCTTCCTCAACGCGCCAGTTTTTATCCAGCAGCATTATCTCAGTGGTCTGATTTTCCCTCAATAGCGTCACGCGATAAAATCTGCCCGGTTTATATCGGCTTTGCGCTTTCAGGACAGTTCCTTCAACCGCACAGTAATTTCTTTTTAACACCACAATGACCAGACCGTACAGTTTCCATATAACAGCCAGGGACAGGCAGCCCGACAGCACAAAGAAATCCCTTGCATGATACCGAATTCCTGCATAGACGCCAACACTAAAAATAACAAGTGCCAGTCCGGCCAGGCAGCAGACCCTATTCCTTAAAATCTCCGGTGCGCCGGACCATTCATTAAAAAGCGCTGTCAGATGTCCCTGTATCCACGTTCTGACTTTCCTCATAAACAAACAGCCCCTCTCATCACGCTTTCCTGAATACTCTGGATAGTCAGCCGCTTTTTCTTATAGAGCTGCACAACGGACAGGAGAAAATCCAGCTTAATTGTTTCCCTAAGTTCCTGGTATTCAGGCAACAGACGGAAGGTCCACTTTGCGTTATCCTCCAGAACCCGGTACAGATCCTCCAACTGCAAGGACAGATTGCCCGACTGTGACAGTTTTCCCAGCAGAAGCCGTTCGTTTTCATTCATATAAATTCCTGAAAACGCTCCTTTAACAGAAAATCCATGAGACAGCCCCATACAGAATGCCCGGAAACGCAGTGAAAATGTCAGGCGGTTAGGGGTAACGAATACTTTTAACAATAAATCCACCACAGCGGCTTCCGGGCTGTCTCCCTCACCGCATACCAACAGCCCCCGCCTTAACAGACGGCTGACGCAGTATTGTATCTCACTGCTTTTCACGGTTCTTTGCAGCTGATCCGTCTCCTCATGGCCTTTCACCTGTCCCATCAGGCTTAATACATAGCGGTCGAGATTTTCTTTTTCAACAAAATTCCAAAGCAGCGCCGACCAGACATATACCTCCATATTCACCAGGTAATACTCCTCACCGGCAGCCTCCACTACAAATCTTCCCTTTTTACCCAATGTTTTCTTTCCAACCGCACTGAAAATCTGCATATTTTTCCTCCTAATAATAAGATAAAAGCAAAACTGCCACAGGTACAAAATAGAGAAGCAAATACAAAACCGGAAAAGGAAACTGCATCCGCTTTCTCCATTTTTTATCCACCGGGATTTTTAAAGGTGAAACCTCAAGACCTTTGGAAACTTCATCGCGGAAGTTTAAAAACAAGGTCCGGAATTTCTCACCGTCATACCCAAAAGACTCAACCCGTATGGTCATGTAAGAGTTTCCGCCCGCTGTAATCCTGCTGTTTCTGCTATTCTCTTGCAGCATTACATAAAACCGTGGGCGCCCGCTCTTCTTTTCCTCCGCAAGCCCTCCCACCTCGGTACTGTCTATCTTTGCAGTCTCATATTCCTGCGCCCTCAAGGGCTGGCAAACCGTAAGAATCCCCTCTCTAATTTCCAAAAAGCAGCCCGACATATCCATCACATACTGATCCTTATTCCTGTAACAGGCAAACAGCGCCAATCCTCCGGCTATGGATACCAGCGCAAAATAAATCATCTGCCAGCTCCGGTATCCTGCTGCAATCAGAATCAGGAATACCACCCCTGCCGCCGCAAGAATTGCAGAAAACCGGCGGTACAGATCACGCCGGTCCATCCTCGTATACATCTCCTCCTCATCTGCTTCTAAACGCACCCATTCGCCTCCTCTCTCTAATCTCTATGCCGCTGTCTTCTTACAGCAGCCATTCCAGAACTTCTCACACTCTGCTATGGTCTGCTCACAATAATAGTCTGAAAAGTTACCAATATGAGCCTCCTCCGGCTCAATCTCCAGTTTAAAAGCCAGCCAGTCATACGCCTCGCTTCGCGTCATCAGACGGCTTTTCCATAGCCGGTCAAACGCTCTGTGAGCCCGTATCCGTTTGTTTCTCAGATTTCCATCAGCCAGTATCCCTTTGGGGATGCTGCTCCCTTCATGGACACTGACATAGGCATCACACCGGTCCGGATAATTGCTGCATACATACAGCCGGCTCCCATGCACGATGGTGTGGCTGCCATATACATATTCCGCAGGACGAAGCACGGCACGCCGGCCGCAGTACGGACAGATCACGTCCGGCTGCCGTTTCTTGCTTCTCCCATTCTTTTTATTACACATCAATTTCATATCCTGACTCCTTCCATTCCATATTGGCTATGAATTAAGTGTAATAAAACAGACATGCCCAGGTGAACCGTATTTCTAACTTTTTTTAACTTCTTTTTTGCTCCTGACTTTCTTTCTTCTCTTAACCTGATATATACCACCGGCACCCGCCGAGGCCGCAAATGCGGTTCCAGCGCCAATAAGAGCCACCGGCACCTTAGACGTCTCCTGGGGCGTATAGATGGCGGTTGCTTTTACCTGATACTCGACCTCCTGCTTTTTCAGGAAGTCTCTTGCCAGATATTCTGCCTCATACCGGAATCCGTCTTCCTCCTCAAACACGACACTGCCGCCATAGACAGCGCTGCAGTCAGCAATCATTTTACGGCCCGAAATAAGGGCGTCCCGGCAGGTGATTCCTTCCGTGTCCTGATAGGCATCGCCAGCCCACTCCATCTTTTGGATTTCATAATTCTTTTTATCAAGCCCCAACAGCTGCAGCAATTCTTCCTCATGGCCTGCCAGTTCCGGCGTCTCATCGTTGTGGGGGACAATCATGTCCCCCAAATGATACCCCGGTGTCCCATATTCATGGAACACTACACGGAATTCAAATCCGTCCTCCCACCTGCGGTCTGAAAACGTATACCCGGAAAGAGGAACCCTTCGTTCTGTCTGCTGTCCGGTTCTTTCGTCCGTCACCGTGATTGGCACATTCTCCGGTACGGTATCCATTGCTTCCACTGCCTCATAAAACACCGTGTCCTCCGCCAGTTCCTCATGGGCCGGTATCACGGTTTTCTCTTTCGTATATCCCTGCAGTTCATAGATGCGGCCGTCCCGCACAATCTCCTGTGCGGGAATCAGTTTTTCGTCCGTATCCTCTAAAAAAGCATCGCTGTAAACGGTGATCCGTTCCTTGCCGGAAGGTTCTGCCGGGCGCTGCCCAAGAATTTCATGATGTACCTCCTTTAAACGGTAAGAAACCCCATCCACTGTGATATCCTGGACAAAATCATTCCGCTTCTCGTCCCTGTCAGTCGTGACATACTGTTCTTCCCGGTACACCTCCTCCGCCGCATATGCCTCCCGGCTGTTTCCTGCCAGCAAAAGCACCACCAGCAACGCCATACAGCCCGTCTTCATCAGGCGGCGTTTCCTCAGTGCCAGCGCCATCATAGCGACAGCAAGTAAAAGCAGAGCTATCTCTGCCTCATGATGGGATTCTTCCTCCCCGTAACCGGTTTTCGGAAGGTCTTCCAGTCCTTTCAACACAACTTCCCCCTTTCCTCCCAGCTTTGACTGGTACTCTGCCGTTATGGTTCCGTAATGTCTGCTGTTCTTTAATACACAGTCCCCAATCACGCTGCCGTCCTCGAATACCTGGAATGTAAATACCGCCGGGTTACGCTCGTAGGTTTCCGGCGGAATCACTTCCTGGTACTGGTATTTTCCGGGTTCTTCCGGCAGGAAGGAAATCTTTCCTTCACGGTCCGTTGTCCCTTCTATTACCACATTCCCGGCATGATCCAGAATCCGGATTACCGCCCCGGCAAGCCCGGCTCCTGTTTCCATATCCACCTTCTGTATCACAACCGGCATTTTCTTATAATCCTTCACTGTGTTGTCCCCGACAATCCTGCCATCCTCCTCCACCGTGAACTGGAAGACCGTCGTATTCACATAGTAATTCTCCGGCCCCGCTGTCTCTTTAAAAGTATAGACTCCCGGCTTTGGCTTCTTAAAGCGCACATTTCCGTTCCGGTCGGACACGCCGGTAAAGTAAACGCTGCCGTCCTGCTGATAGATGGTAATGGCAGCGCCGGCAATTCTCTCCCCGGTGGTCGCATCGACTTTGGAAATACTGCCGTACTCATCATGGGGTTTTTCATCGCCTCCGCCCGGATGGTCCGGCGTATGTTTGATTTCATAGTTGTAGACCACAATGTCCTGTATCCCCATCTGGTCTTTCACCTCGATGGTGGCAGGCTCCATTTTCTTGTATCCTGCGGGAGCCTCTACCTCCCGGATTACATAGCGGCCCGGCGCCAGCCCCTTAAAGGCTTCCGGCTTCTTATCTGAAACCCACTCCCGGATAATCTGACCGTCAGCCTCCCGCACCATCTGCAGCTTTGCACCAGCCACCGGCCTATGATCTTTTCCATTCTGCTTGCTGACTTCCACCTGGATTTTCTGGTTTTCAGCGGTAATCAACTGGATACCCGGCTGATTTGTCACCTGAAACTTTATCGGCTTCATTGTGGCATACCCGTCAGGGCTGCTCTTTTCACGGATTTCATAGCTGCCCGCCAGAAGCCCTGTAAATGTTTTTACCGTTCCATCCGTCAGCCACTCCTCAACCAGCTTCTCAGACTTCCCCGGATTGGAATAAAGCTGCAGCACGGCTCCGGCCACAGGCTCTTTCGTTTCTGAATCCACCTTTTCCACATGTACTTCAATCCGTTGGTTCTCCATCTCAAAATACTGTTTCTCCAGCCCTGCCTTTACCTCAATCGTAATTGGCGGCGCTGACTGGTACCCCGGCAGCGGCTCCAACTCATGGATTTCATATAACCCAGGAAGCAGCCCCTTAAAGACCTCCGCCAGTTCCCCTGATGTCCAGTCCCGTATGATTTCCTGATTATCTGCGCGTATCAGCCGCAGCTTCGTGCCTGGAAGCGGTTTTTCCCCGTCTGTCTTCTGGATGTCCACCTCCAATTTCCGGTTGAGGACTTTAAAGTTCTGCACCCCGGCGTCACTTGTAACTTCAATGATAACAGGCTCCGGCAAAAGCAGGTACCCCTCTGCCGCCCGGACTTCCTTTATGGTATAAAAGCCCTTTTCCAGGCCGGTGAAATGCTCTGGTTCCATTCCGGATACCCATTCCCTCATCAGCACATCATCCCGGTTCCTGATTAACTGCAGCACCGCTCCAACCACCGGTTCTTTTGTTTCTTGTTCCAGTTTCTCTATGTTGACCTCAATCTTATGGTTTTCAACCGTAAATACCTGGACTTTATAATCCTTTGTCACCGTAATCCTCACCGGCTCCTTAAGCTGTTGGTAGCCCTCCACTTCACTGGTCTCATAAATCAGATAGTCCCCTGCTTCCAGTTTCGAGAATTGTTCCGGTTTCCCGTCTGTCGTCCACTCACGGATTACGGCGCCGTCCTCTTTCACAAGCTTTAACACCACTCCCACAACCGGCTCATGGCTTTCTCCGTCCACCTTCTCAATCTCTGCCTGAATCGGGAAATTTTGAAACGTGAATTTCTGTATGCCCTCCTGGTCCGTAACCTGTATTTCCATAGGCGGCATGTTTAAATAGGCGTCCGGAGATTCCACTTCGCGGATCAGATAGCGTCCGGCGGAGATTCCTTGAAACACCTCCGGTGTGCCGGCGGACACCCACTGCCTGATTACTTCCCCCTCCGGCAGACACACAAGCTCCAGCTTCGCCCCAGAAAGGGGCTGGCCGTTTTCTCCGTCCACCTTCTCAATCTCCACCTCTATCTTCTGGTTCTCAATCTGGAATGTCTGTACCCCGGCGGTATCCGTAACTACAATCTTTATTAGTTCCTGTAAAAGCTGGTATCCATCTGCGGCCTCCGCTTCTCTTATGTAATAGACCCCCGCACGCAGACCGGTAAATACCATTGGTTCACTTCCTGTTACCCACTTGCTCACCACCTCTTTTGCCTCATTGAGCAGTTCCAGTCTTACCCCGCTTACATACTCCCTGGTCTCCTTGTCCACCTTTTCAATCACTACCTGAATCGGATAGTTCCGGACAGTAAAGGTCTGCACCTCTGCGGTGGGTAAAACTGTAATTTCCACCGGCTCCATCACCTGGTAACCTTCCGGACTTTCCAATTCCCGGATTTCATATATCCCGGCAGGCAGAGCGGTAAAACGTTCCGGCTTTTCACCAGACGTCCACGCCCTCACCACATGACCGCTCTTCTTTTCAATCATCTGCAGTCTGGCCCCAGGAAGGAAGTCCTCCGTATCCTGATCCAGCTTCTCAATATCCACCGTGATATGTTCATCAAACATCTCCACATGTCCCGGCGCCGTCATATTCTCCTTGATTTCAAAATAGACTTTCTCGGCCTGCAGATATCCGTCTGGCACTTCCCTCTCAATGAGCACATAATGTCCTGCCGGTATGTTCTTGATTACATGCGGAATCGTGGAAGACCTCCAGCTTTCAAATACTTCTCCTTCCTCTTTTATCTCATTTCCTGATTCGTCCGCGGTGATACGGACCGGTCGGATTTCCAGCAGCGCGCCCGGGACTTCTTCCTTTGAGGTTAAGTCCTTTTTGGATATCTCAACAGAATTAGCCTGGTCCGTCACCCCATACCGGTACGTGATAACCTCCAACCGGTCCGTTTTTACATTGAACTGGAATGTGTGGACAGACGGATCTATCAAATATCCGTCCGGTGCGCTTACCTCCTGCACCTTAAATGTATATAAGCTCACAGAGCCGTCTGCGCTAACCTCACCGATTGGCATATCACTGCTTCCCACATACCCATTTTTATCCGTAATCAGGATTGTGGCTGTATTCTTATCTACATTTGTGACCTTAAACGCCGCACCCGCCAGTGGTTTGTCCGGCTTTTCCGCATCGGTCTTTGTAATTTCCAGCCGTCCCCTGATACTCTTATCAACCATCTCAATCTCAATGACTTTCCTGCTCTCCACGGATTCAAACCTTATCTCCTCCGCCCTGACATAGCCGAATGGGGTCTGCTGCTCTACCAGATAATAAGTCCCCTGGGGCAGGGCCTCTATCTTGTGCGGCTTCAAATCACCTGCTGCAAATCCGTCCGGTATCTGACCTTCTTTTTGCTCCTGTTCCGTATATACTCCATCAGAACCGGATATCCAGGTCTCCACGAGATCGCTTTCCTCATAGTCCACAGAAGGAATCAGATTTCCATCCTTATCATAAATGAAATTCCCGTCAGTATCTGTGATGAAAAGCTGATTTCCCTCCTCATCATAACGGTTATGCTTTGTCAGGCTCCCATCCTCTGCCGCCCGGTAAACAGCCAGCCTGGCTCCTGCGATAACTTTTCCTCCCGGAACACTGGTCTTTAAAAAAAGAACCGTAATCGGTTCATTTATCATGGTAAAATTCTGGGTCCTGGTTTCCGAACCAACGTCTAAAACAGGAATATAAACAGGGTCGGCTTTTTTCATGCCGGACGGTACGCTGTCCTCTGCCAGCACGTATTTGCCCACCGGCATATAGTCAAAATGCATGGCCCCGGTCTCCGTCACATAGCACACGGTCTGGACACTTCCGGGAACCGGTTTTATGTCATAGTCATAAGCAATATAACTATGCCCTCCCTCTGTCTCCACCAGATGCGCTGTCTTTCGGACCTCGCTTCCGTCATCGGTGGTCCACCTATAAAACGGTTTCTCCGGATTGTAGCGGATTTGCCCGTTCTCATCATATTCCGGCTCCCCCTTTTCACCCAGCACCGCCGGATAAAGTGCGAGCACCGCCGGGTTCTCATTGCCGAGAGCCTTCCCGGTTCTGGAATCTGTTTTAAGGATCTCAACTGCGGTATGGTCATCTTCCATGACCGCCCCCTGCACCTCCCCTGTTTCCAGAATGGTGACCTCCACATCACTGGAAGTCACATATCCCGCCTCCGTAGGCGTCCTCGTCTCCCTCAAGATATAATCGCCAGGCTCAATATGATCAATCCAGTGGGGCTTCGTCGTCTTTGATGGGTTGTTATTCCCATCCAGCTTTAGATTTCCGCAGTCGTCATATTCATAACCGGATATCCACTGCTTCTGGATTCTGGCATTTCCCTCCAAATCTCTGGTGATTTCCAAATGCCAGCCTTTATCAGTATCATCATAAACCTTATGGGCCACATAGAGCGTCAGTTCCGCTCCTTCCACCTCTTTCCTCGTTGTCATATCCAGTTTGGATATCTCGATTTTTGTAAAGTCATTCTCCAGATAGAACGACTGTGTTTCTGACGTTTCGTTTACCAGCATACCAATAGGCAGTGTCTGGACATAGCCTACTGAAGACGGCACCACGGTTTCCTCCAGTATATATGCCCCCGCCGGCACCCTGGCAATCTCATGGGCCTGTTTCTCCGCCGATGTTACCCATTCATTGTCTGCCATGGTCACCCCGCCATTTTTATAATAGATGGGCAGGCCGTTCTCATCAACAACCGATTCCAGGTCTGAATTTATCGTCTCCTTTCCATCTTCGTCCCTGTGGACCTCCACTGACTGGGAAATGATTTTATTTCCGTTTTTATCAAGGGGCCACACGATGATATTCCCTTTCTCATCTTCCACATACGCCATACCGGTCTCGGAATCCAGCATACAGATTCGGTTCCCCCAGTCATCCAGCCCATACAGGGTGCCGCTTGCCTCATCATACTCGGTGAGGTCATACTCCAAATCAAAATACCATAGTGATACATCTGGGTTCTTTTCCTCTGTAATATCCCAGATGTCGTTTGTCTGGACGTCCTGCCCGGTAATCCGGATATCGGTGTCAGTTCCGGTTTCGCTTGCCGAAATCCCAAGGACCGAATCAAACATATTGCGCTTTACCGTAACCCCTTTGTACTCATGTTCCCTGGTCTTTTCTACCTGGAGTCCCTGGTACATCGTAAGTGTTGCATTTCCAACGTATGTGCTGTATCGGATTCCCTTCCCTGTAAAGGTGCCATCCTCCTGATAAAAAAGCCGTACATCGTCCATCTGCTTTAGCTCTTCCTCTGTCCCGGATACCGTGACAGCCGACCACTCATCATAGGTCTTCGTGGCGTAGCCATACCCGGCATACTCACCATTCGGCCAATAATAGAGAAGAACATCACCTCTCTTCTTCAACTGCTCCTCATCGCCCTGAACCCGGTAGGTAATAGTATCAGACCCCTGCTCTACCTTATGGATTTCCACATGGATTGGCTGGTCCTTCACCACCATCTGGTGCATATCCTCCATCACCGGTTTCCCGTCTTTTCCAATGGCTTTCACATACTGGTACTTGACCGCAGGTACTCTTTTCCCTTGGTCCCCGTCCTCATAATACTCTACCTGATTGGAATAGACCTCAATCGCAATGGGTTTGGAGCGCACATAGCCCTCCGGGGGATTTTGTTCCACCAGGACATAACATCCGGCGCCCAGCATTTGGGGCAGCTCAATATAACCGACACACTGCTTCTTATTCATCAGGCTGCCGTCCTCCTGCTCTGCCTCCCCATCCCGGACCGTGCTGTATGCTTTAAATATCCCAACCTCCGCCCCGGTTTCATCGCGCATGATAATCTGCTCCGACTCATCATAAAGCGGCATCCCGGTTTCATCAAACATGACATCCCCGGTTCCTTCCACTCCGCTGGTTCCAGTACCGCTCACATCACGCTTTGCGGCATAGATTTTAAACAGCGCGCCGTCGTGCAGGATGTTTTCGCCCGTTTCACCGTCCAGTTTTTCAATGCGGATTCGGGAACCGTAAAACTCATTTTCAAAATCCATGTTGGCAAAACTGACAAAATTAAAGGAACCGTCATGCTCCAGTCCCGGCTCCCGGTTTCCAATATCCCCGTCGTCATTAATGATTTCCCCGTACCTGGGGTCTAACACACTCCAGGGAACCAGTGCCTTGGCATACTTCCGGTCTATGGCAGTGGAGATTCCGGTCATGGTGTCCACACCGTCAAGGGTCACTCCGTAATCCGCCACATTTCCGTCCCTGTCCAGGTAAACATCGTAATAAACACCGTCCTGCTGTCCGTGATCCTCACTGATACTCTTATAGCGGTAATACCCGGCTACCGTCTCATTCCCGCAATCCCTTACGCTGTCCGGTTCCAAACCGTATTTAAACACCAGGAAATCTCCATCATTGTTATGCGCCTTAATGGTATGTGTCTCCTCATTAAAGCGTATGAAGTATTGTTCCATCAGTTCTTCCAGCGTCATTTCCGCGTCATAAAAATATTCCGGGGATGGGTTTTTATCGTGGACAGTCCCGTCACCATCCATCTCCGGGACAAATGGCAGCTCCACTTCCTTTGGCTTGTCAATCTCATAGTGCTTGCCGGGAATCTCCGTGGGCTGCTGCTCCACCAGCACATACACGCCATAGGGCAGCATGATACTCTGGCCCCAGTAATCGTCCTTCCCGCCGCCCCGGCTGGCATGTAATGTTTTAGGGTCATGGTCCACATCGTAGCGGGGATCATCCCACTCCACAGCAAGCTGCTCCCCCAGTTCCGGATTCTCTTTGAAAAAAGTTTCGTAATCATAGATTCCGTTCCCTGTCTCGTTTAAAAAGCCTGTTTTCAGCAAATCTGACCGAAGATACAGTTTAAAGGAAAAGCCCGGTACGGTTTTGGCCTCCGGGCGGTTGTTAAATCCACCAAAGAGTACGGTGAACGGATCTCTGTGGATTTTATAGGTATTGGTATCCTTGTAGGAATCCTCTGCAATATCCTTTGTCACTTTGATGGCCTGCTTGATTACTCTCTGGGTGACAATCACCGGGTCATCCCTGGTACCCGCGTCCTGAGCCACCTGATACTGGCCAGGATACAAAAGAACGGCTTCTTTTCTATAAGAGCCTTCTGAAAGCATATCCTTCTCTGTAAATACACTGACGGAAGCATTCTCATACTGACGCACATAATCACCGTAATCCATCTGGACGCCCTCAACCGTGATACTCTGTTCGGGAGCCTGCGCCCGGTATGCAGCGGAAAGGGAGCCACCCTGAACCTCCCAGTCCACATCTGAAGTGTCAATAAATATCGTGTAAAGCCCACTGTAGCGGTCATACTCCGCCTCAACCTCCTCCAGCTTCTCCTCATACTGGAATGCAGGAACCGTCTCATACACAGGAACGGTTTCCATTTCCGGTATCGGGTTTCCTTCTGTATCCAGGATGGTTTCCCCTGGCTCATACGTGTCGGCCGTCTGGGGATATACATACTCCACAACCAACGGTTCGCCCTGTTTAACCGGCTCTTTTACCGTCTTCTTTCCCACTGTAAACCGGTACCCGTTCCGGATAAATTCGTCCGCCTCATAGATGGCATAAAAAAAGCCTGAGTCACAGCTTCCTTTTACAACCAGACGGTCCGCCGCCCTGTCATAAATTGCCGTATCACTCAGCGCCTTATAACCATAACGGATCAGCGCTTTCCAAACGCCGTCCTCCTCATACACCCGGTCTACCCGGTAGGCATCCCAGAACGGATTGGACGCACAGTATTCCAGAATTTCACCAATCAGCAGCTCATTGGTTTCCCCCTCCAGTTCTAGGATCTCCCATGGATACCCGTCCAGGCTGTCCTTATAACCGGAATAGGATAGCGCCTCATTGGACTGTTTTTTTACATATGCCTTATCAATCTCCTCCGACTCCTCTATATCCGGGTCGCCCTCCTCTTCCCGCTCAATAGCGGTTACACCGCGATTCAGACGGTTCACGGCAGAGTAGGTAAATTCCATGGGTTCCGCCTCATAGACCGGTTCTCCCTCTTCGTCAAACTTTAACTTTACAGTTCCATCCGGATTGTATTTGTACTCTCCTCCTTCAGCCGTTTTATAGATGATATTACCATTGGAATCCCGCTTTTCAATCCGCTGCGTTCCGGTTATCACCTTTTCTTCCGATTGTTTTTCCTCTCCCGTTACCCGGTAGAATTTTGTATCTTCCGGATAGCCGGACACCTTGATTTCATACCCGGACGTATCAAAATAGGTCACTGTGAAATCATTCCAGCTTCCATCGTACTCATTAATCCGGTGGTTTAAGTCCGTGGTACTGACGGAGCCTGATTTAGAGATTGGAAAGGTTGTCCCGGTACGGTTGGACTCCGACAGGTTAATTCCCACCCGAGACAGCTCATACCCCTCACTTCTTGAAATCTCCTCTATATAATAGCTGCCCAAAAGCAGAGGACGGCCAATCCACTGGTTTCCATTATTTGTGACATTCTCCTCATAAAGATTGGACGCCTGCCTGCTGGTATCCGATTCTTCCGTAATTGCAACAAAAGAAGCGTCTCCGTTCTCATCAGTGGCAGCCACGGCCACCAGCTCGCCGGCGGCAAACACGGTTCCGGTATAGCCATCCGGATGGACGATATCATCATAAGCATACAGACCATAGACAGCGCCCTGCAGTGTTCCGTCTCCCTGGGTTTTTCCGTAGCTGTCCCAGGTATTTTCCTGGCTGCTTCCCATCAGTCCCGCATCATCTCCAATGCTTTGAGGCAGATACTTGTGATAAAGCTCCAGATCTCTTTTATTAATATGAATCTGCCCCTCTGTCCGATGGTCATATATCTCAAACAGATACCCTGTGTCGGAGTGAGGATAATCGCCCTGGTTAGCAGGCGGCACCTCACTATCATGCATCACCCCGTCCCAGGTCCAGGTTCCGCCTTCTCCATCTTCCTCCGCATATGTCCCGCCGCGCAGCAACTCCAGCTTGATTTTCCGGGCATTACTGGGTGTCGCCTCCCCGATATCCTCCTCCAGTGTATCTTCTAAATCAACCTCCTCTTCTGCTTCCTCCTTATCCCGGGTTTCTTCTGTCTCCTTTTCTGCCTCCTTTTCTGTTTCTTCCTCTGTCTCTTTTCCGTTTTCCTCTTTTTCAGGCTTCTCTGCCTCGGATGGCGTTGCCGTGGCCTGCACTACCGGAACCTCATGCCGGGATATTCCCGGTTCCTCTGCATCTTCCTTTTCCATCACTTCGGACGGCGTTGCCGGATTTGCACCCGTAGACAACAGCGATGTTTCCGTCTCGGTTCCCTTTTTATTCCCTGGATAAGTTCCTACAACAGTCCCCGTTCCGCCTGCCTCCGATGAAGAAAAGGTGACGATCTCAACCGGTATATCATCATTGTGAAGATCATGGAGAATATATCCCAGCCTGGCCTTAATCTCCCTGGCCGTATAGACCCGCTCTAAATGAATCCAGGTCTCCCATGCTTCATCACGGTCTTCCTCCAGAGCGTCACGGGCCACACCCTCATCCAGGGAATGGAAGTCGCAGTTCTCCTCGCACCAGTCCACACACTGCTGCCAGGCCTCCCAGGCTTCCCGCTCTAGTTCCTCATTCTTTGCGTCAACTTCCTCCTGCTCATCTTCATCCGCATCGCCGTCTGCCTCGTAATACTCAATGACAGGGTCGGGATGTCCATTACAATACGTCTTGTAATAGTTATATTTTTTTAAATCTGTATGCTCCAAATGCCCCTGCCGGTCCGTGGTAATTCGGTCCGCACATACGGAAAGAGAGTCAAACCCGCCTTCCGATAAAGGGGTGTCCTCCCAAAACTGATTCTCCTCCAGGTTTGTCCCGTCAAGCTGCCCAAAGTCAAATTGCTCTAAGATTTCAAAGTCCGAGTTCTCCAAAGGTTTTCCGGTCTCCGAATCATACTTAATCAGTTCTATCTTATAGTTTCGCTTAAATGTCTCCTCATGCTCATGCCTTTCATAAGGTATTTCATACCGGCCGGAAGTGATGGTAGTATCTCCTTTGCCAAACTGAAGCCACACCTCCCAGGATTCCTCCTCGCCCGCCATGGTAATCATGGCCTGTTTTCCTTCCGTGGCGCTGGCTTCTGTCCAGCCGTCCGGATACCATATCTTAAATGTATTGGGCTTGATCCAATACTGTGCCGCCAGGGAACCTTCCTTGAAATGCCCTTTTACCAATCCGATATCTGGATTCCCGTCGGTACAGGTGAACGTAATCTGATTTTCTGAAATTTTGTAACTCCAGGTCAGGGGCAACTCATACTCCAGTTCCGTCTGGCGCCAATCGCTGCCGTCAATCTCAAATGTAATGCTGTAAGTCCCGTCATCCTGTTTCTCCATTTTGTGGACAGGCGCGTTGCTTTGGTACTTTGAGGTAAAACCGGGGATTGCTCCTTCCTCTACCGCTCCGTTTGTCTGGTTGAAAAACTGAGTCAATGCCCCTCTGGTCTGTGCCGCCACCGAAGGGTCTTTGATATTGGCAATCAGTACCTCCATCTGACTGTTAAAATCTTCAAGCCCGTTCCAGTTTCCGCTCATGATGGCCCAGGTGGCTGCCTGTCCAAGAATGTAATGGCCCTGGCTGACCTTTCCAGCCCGTTCCTGATACCCTTCAAAATTACCGGAGGAAGAAAGCGCATACCACAAAATCTCTGCGGTTTCACGGGTCAGGCCCAGGGGAAGATTGTCCCCATCTTTGTCCAGATCATAGGAATGGAAGGTCCCCTGTGTTCTGGTTCTCATGGATTTATTCGGTTCCAGACAATAGCCCGGCGCACTGTTACCCGAATCACCGGCATTCGTGATTCCATATGGCCATAATCCAACCCGGTTATGGTCTTTGCCGTAAAACGGGAAACTGGCTCCCTCCTTCAAAAGATTTTGCGTTCCATAATACGTGTAGGTCTCTCCTCTTCCCTCTCCATCCGCCCAAGCTGTAAAAGCGCCAAACTCCACCGACAGAATTGGCAGCAATGAAAGCACAACCGCAAGCAGAAATGCCGTCAACCGCCTGCCTGTAGGAAAATATCCTGTTTTCAAATGTATACTCCTCCTTTATTTCCGCACAAAAAAACACATCCGGCAGCTATCCTCTGTCTGGATGTGTTTTTCCATCACTATTCTATTGTTTACAGACGCTGAATTAGAGAATTACGGCTCACTTAAAAACTGGGATTATCGTACTCAATGCCACAGACCGGACAGGTCCACGCCGATTCTCTCGCCCCAAACGTATAACTGGTACCGCAAACCGGGCAGGAAAATTTTCTCCGGTCTAAATAGAATGAAGGAGAGGTTCCTATTGTAGAAACATCGATTCCTTTCCATTCCCCATCAATCATCACACTATTCCACGCATGGGCGGCGTTATCACTGATGCCGCACCGCAGCCCAACCGCATTGCTCAGCAGCTTGTACGTCCTGGCAAATCCCACACACTCCGATTTTCCCAGAACCAGCACCCCATAAATGGTATCTGAATCCGGTTTGAATTCTCCTGTATCATAAACAGCCCGCTCCTGGATATATTCGTATACACGTTCCGCTTTTTCCCTGTCGCTCAGCCCGTAGTTAAATCCCGACAGAAACTCTGCTGTTTTCTGATATACAGCCGTCTCTTTTTCATTCAGCGCGCTCACCGGATAAACGCCTCTGACTGCCGCCAATATGTAAATATCCGACATATCCCATCTGCCAAGCTCTTCTGCGTAATCTGTTTCTGCATCATAGATCAGCGAGAGGGAATTCTCATCCAGGAAATAACTGTGATTATCATATGGGGTGGTAAATCTCCGCTCATCCACAACGGACTCCGGGCCAAGCCATGCCCCATCACTTCCCACTTTAAACCCGTCAGGCGTGACTGCATCCTTTAACATAGCTCCGGTCACCCCCATGAAATAGTCCTTTCCACTGTCCTTTATCCAGCCAAATGTCATATATCCGTTGGAAATATAATACATTTTCCCTTTATCCTCCAGCCAGCCGTCTCCCTGGTAACTTCCGTCATCCCGCACATATCTCCAGCCGCCATCATCACCTGCCCATTTTCCTGCAAATGCGGGAACTGCCATCACACATGACAGAATGAGTGCTACTGTGGTAATACGCATTGATTTTTTCACTTTATCCACCTCCAGCTTGATTTTTGAAACGTTTGTCCACCATCTCACTCTCATCATATCAAACCGCACTTCCCTGCGTCCACTGTATTAGAAAAAAACAAGACTTTTGCATGACTTTTTTATGGACCACATTCTCTGGCATAGAGAATAGTCCTGGCATTATCAAATTCATAGCTGCAGGTTACAAAGGACCAGAGCCTTGTAATGTCACTTTCCTGTTCTTCTCTATACAGCCCTCCTTCCAACATCGTTTCCACATACTCATCAAAAGCTGTCATATTAAAAAAATCGGTTCTCCTCCTGATTCCGTCCGCCTCTGTGCAGACCACTGCGACGGGGCGCAAGTGGATTTCCTTACCCGGAGTGTAGACAGTAATAATCTGATGGTTCCTATAATAGGATTCCTTCTTAAAGTTGACAAGATCGTGGAACATGCTTCCATCTTTCATATTATGTCCGTAAATAATGTTGTGCTTTCCCAAAAAATCATGCTCACAATCATAATCGAGAAACACAGCCCCGGCAGGATTTTCCGTTCCATCATAACTGGCCGTCAAATACTTTGTATTATCTTCCGCCTGCACAACCGGATAATCTATATTGGTCCCGTCGATAGAGATCCAGCCGATAATATCTGGATTTACCTTCCAAAACCGCTCAAAGGGAACTGGGGAGTGATAATTCCCGCTGTCTTTTGTCAATTCTTCCGTTTCCTGCACCTCTATCCGGTCAGGCGCCGCAATGTTTCCAGGATTTGCCTCCTTCCCGGAGTATTTTTCAAGAGCTAACAATGTCAGAAAAAACAGGATACCTGCTCTCACAAACAGGTATCCTGCATATTTTCTACTCATTCATATCCTTTAAAAAGTCCTCCGGCGTTACCGGTTGCGGCTCTTGGCCCTCGTAATCCCTGACATTCCTTGTAATGATATAGCGGGCATGATTATGTGCCGCTACCTGGTGTTGGACACAATCCTCAAAATCTTTCCAGCCGCTGTCCAGCGCCGCCTTTATGTCAGCGCCCGTCACATCAGCCACCTCAATCAGGCTTAATATTGTCTTAATGCTCTCCACCGTTCTGGCGCGGTCTTTTATCTGACGGTTTAAAATATAGTAAATATCCGTTACCGCTGACGCAGACAGAAAACCTCTGATGGTTCCTCTCCCTGACATCTGCAGAATCCGCCCGGATACTTCCATCCCTGGCCGCTGCATCAAAACGTCCAATATCACATTCGTATCAATCAATACCTGCATATTTCCCAAGCCTCTCATTCCGGTAGTCGTCCAAAGACATTCCTTCGTCCTGGATAATCCCTGTTATGTTCTTTAAGGCAGCTTCCACATCAACATCTCTCTGCTGTTTTCTTTTATCTGCAAGTGGCAACACAATCACCTCCACGTCCATATTTTCCATTGACTTTGGCACTGCAAACAGGGTCTTCAGTCTGTCACTGTTTATGATTTCTCTTAATACTTCCATGGATTGCACCTCCTTTTGCTGTATTTCAACCAGTATCTTCTAATCTAATTATATCCTAAACCAGTTATCAATACAACAAAAATCACGGTTGGAGGATTTAAGGCTGCCAAATGCCATCCGCACCCACTGTATATCCGTCCGGTGTATTCCTGTTTACATACAGAGAACCGCGCGTACCGTCCGATACCGGATTGAAATAAAACCATTTCCCTTCAATCATATACCAGCCCGTTACCATGTGTCCCTGGGTCCCGTCACTGACATTGTGCAGAAAGTACCGGTTCCCATCCTGATCGGTAAACCACCCCGTCTGCATGTAACCGGCCTCGTCAAAATGGTACCATTCCAATCCGCCATTATAGCCAAGCTGCACCCAGGCATTCTTCGGATAGCTGCCATCCGCGTACCGGAACCACCAGCCTGTGTTATCCTGAAGCCAGGTGCCCGCCGGCCCCGCCTCTGTGACTGCTTTTGGCCTGCCGGAGCCGGAAGAACTGCTGCCTCCGCCACCTCCGCCTCCAGAAGAACCGGAACCGGAATAGGTCCGGTCTGTTGTTTTATATCGGAGAATCACCTTACAGCTTCCCTGAATCCCTCCGTCCTCCGCTGTCGCCACAACGGCTGCCTCCGCGCTTCCTGACGCACCGTTTAAATCCTGAATCCATTGGGCTTCCTGGTTCACCGTAACCAGCCCGTCTTTTACAGTCAGCAGGCTTTGGTCGCTGACACTCCATGTGTAATTTCTGTTATCTGCGGCCTCCGGCAGTACCAATGCGCCAAGCTGCTGCGGGGGCGTGATATTCCAGGTCAGGGTCGGACTGCTTCTCCTTCCCTCCTTCACCAGTTCCATCTCAAATACCAGTTCCGCCTTATCCAGCTGCACTTTTTCCGGATGTACCACCGTAAGGTCCGTGGTGGTAAATGTGATATCTGCCTCACACGTATCCTTATGCTGCCCGTCCTCTGTTGTCACGGTTACAAAGCCCTTCTTGCTGCCGGCGGCGGTGGAAAGTGCATATTTATTATCTTTCAGTCTGGCCTCATCCGTTGCAATCAGCGCCTGAATCCATGCGGAATCCTGATTCACCTCCACGCTTCCTCCCTGGTCCGCGGTCAGCACGGAACCGTCATTCGTCTCCCAGACAAGCTTTTTATTGTCTGCCTGGTCCGGTGCAATGACTGCATTCAGCTTTTGCGGTGGCGTCACCACATACCGGACAGACGGGTTTAATCGGTTCCCCTCCATGATTTTCTCTACAGAAAATGTCAGATTCTTTTTATCCAGCTGCACGCCTTCCACACGGACAACCGTATGATCCTCTGTAGAAAAATTGATGTTTACCGCACAGACCGCCTGCTTCCCGCCGTCCACAGTCGCAGCCGTTACATAGGTGGAGCGGTTCCCTGCGGCTATGGAAGAAGCATAGGGGTTCAGTTTTAAGTTTTCCGTGTCCACATTCACCAAGTCTTCAATCCACCTGGCCTGGTTATTCACGCTCACAAGCCCGTCACGGTCCACGGTGACCATGTTATCATCGCCGGCTTTCCAATTTACGGCTTTATTATCCGCATACTCCGGCGTGATAGTCTCATAAAGCCTCTGCGACGGTGTAACCCGGTAAGTCACCTGCGGCTGAAGGCGGTTTCCTTCCAGCACCCGGACAACATCAAATCCGATTTCCGACTGGTTCAGCGTAATATTGGACACAGGCACCGTGGTTTCGTCCGTTATATTAAAATCCACTGTCACCAGGCAGCTTGCACGTTTCTGCCCTGCCTCTGTTGTCACAGTAACCGAGGCGTAATTTTTTCCCTCCGTCATAATCGGTTTTGACGGATATAATTCCTGGTTTGTCACACCGGCCTTAATTAAATCCTGAATCCATTTAGCCTCCTGGTTTACGGTAACCGTTCCCTTATCATCCACGGAAATCACGTCGGTTGATGAGCCATCGGTATCTTTTACATTCCAAACCACATTTTTATTGGCAGCGGAATCCGGGATGACAGTGGCTGTCAGTTGTACCGGATCTGTTATCTTCCATGCAATCTGGGGATTCCAGCGCGAGCCGCTTCTGATTTGTTCCACACCAAATACCAGCTTGTCCTGACTTAATATGACTCCGTTTGTCATAGCCCGGTATTTAGCTGAGACCGTGATGTTCTCATACGGCATAGTGAAAAAGATATCCGATGCCTCTGCGTTGATTTCCTCATGTTTCCCGCCATCATCGGATACCCAGGTTAAAGACCCCGGCTCCAGTTCATAGTACACCGGTGGGTCACTCTCTGTATCATTTACCGGGCTTGTGTAGACCAGGACCTTGGTTCCTGCCGCAATCGCTCCGGGATTTGCCCAGTTGATTTCCTTTGCATAGTTATTCTGAGACTCCATAACAGACAGAGTTCCATAGTCAATGGATGGAACCGTCACCAGATACCCCCTTACCGGATCTCCCGTCTTACTGGCAGCAAAGTGATGGATATTGCTGTTCCCAACCGTTAAAACTCCTTCTTCCAACTCCTCATAGAAGAACCGGCTGGTCTGCTTTACAAAGCTGCCCATCTGATAGAGGGAAAAATCCCGGTTGTTGGAATAATAAGCCCCGATATGGTGTTCCAGCCGGATTTGCGGGGTCAGTTTATTTCCAAATGGATTTAAAGCGTATTTGTCCTCTGAATTAGCAAAAAGGTATTCCAGATGGTCTCCCAGCTCCACATTTCCACCCTCAATATAGCCGATAAACAAACCTGCTGTTTTGAGTGCCGAGGTGGTGGAAGCGCCGATGGTTCCTGCGAACCGCCCATTCTTTACCCTTCCGCTCTGCATACGGCCCACAAGCCCGCCGATATAATCCGCGGACGTACTTCCCACTTTTCCTTCCACATAGCAGTTGTATACCTGGCTGTCATAGATATTTCCACAGATTCCACCGACACTGCCTTCCGAGTAAAGGGCGCTGTAGCTGTCATTGGTATCGTTTACGCAGTCCCCAATAAAAGTGGAATGTGCGGAGCCGCAGATTCCTCCCGCATATGCCTCCAGGCTGCCAGAAATATCCGTTCCCCCCAGAATACTTCCTGTATTTTTACAATCAGAAATCATGCTGTCATACGCCTCGCCAGCGATACCGCCCAGAACGCCGGAGGCCCGTACCTGTCCGGAAGAATTACAATCTGTGATTACGGTGTCATTGGCTTCCCCCACGAGGATTGCAGCCTTATTTGCCGCATTTACCTGTCCGTCCACTGTAAGATTATGGATTGAGGCGCCGTATGTATACCCAAACAGACCCGCATAATTCTGGCTTGTATCACTGATTTTCAAGTTATACACCCGGTAACCGTTTCCATCTAAGTTTCCTTTAAACGGATATGGTTCTGAGTCAGACAGGCTCCGGTAGTACCCAATCGGAAGCCAGGAGGCGCTGTCATTTAAAGAGATATCCTTAGTCAGCTCAAAATAGCAGCCATCATAACCGTCAACCTCCCCGTTTGCCACCTGATAGGCCAGCAACTTCAAGTCTTTATTATTCTGAAGCAGATAGGGGGATTCTTCCGTTCCCTCCCCGTCAAAATGATCTGACATCTCTATGCCGCCCCACAAATCTCCCGTCATCATCAGGGCATTGGAGGGAGTGGCTTCCTGTAGTTCTTCCCATTTTGCAACATCTTCCTCCACAGGAACCGCTTCCGATGGGGTTGCCGTTCTTTTATCCTCCGGCAGCTCAGCCTCCTCTTCCCCGTTTTCTTCCTCTTCTTTCCGTTCTTCCTCTGTTTCCTCCGTTTTGGGTTTCTCATCTTTGGCTGACTCCTCCGGTTCGGGCTTTTCGTCTTTGGCTGTCCCCTCCTCCGGCTGTTCTTCTCCCAACTCTCTGAGTTCGTTTTTCCTGTGCTCTGCCTCTGTGATTTCCGAATTCCTTCGAGCCTCTGAGCTGCTTGCAATATTTATTTCCTGGTCAGAGCGTTCCATGACTGACGCATAGGATGGGAAAGCAGCCCCTGCAGGTGAAATTCCCATGACTGCAATCAGCGTCCAGGCAGTCAGAACGGCTGACCCCTTCTTTATTCTCTTATCCATGTTCTCCTCCATATTTTATTCTGATTGATACGCAACAAACGCTGGCCGGAATCCAATACTCTGACTACTTACCTCTCCTGCCGAAACACGGCCGTCCCAGGACACCTGATAGGCCCGTTTTCCTCCGGTCACCGGTGTTCTGAGCCAGTATCCCATCGTATAGGTTCCTGCATTTACATAGTTATTACCATCGGCCCCGTGAATCTTCCACAAAGAGGCTTTATACCGGACCGCCTCCTCCAGGGATAAGCAGAACAGTTTATCTACAGAATCCCCCGACCGCACCGCTACTTTCGTAAAACGGTTCAGAGCCGTTTCATAGCCTGACGTTGCTCCGGTATAGGAATAGCGCACAGTTGTCGTGGTATCCATAATATTCTCCCCATTCTCCATACTGGTGTTCAGCCACATCCTCAGATTGGAACCGCTCCAACTGCTGTCTGTCATATCATAGACAGCTCGGTCACCGCCTATTATCTCATCACACAAAAACAAAGCCCCACGCCTTTTGGCCGCGTCCATATAATCCGGGTCAATGCAGCGGAACGTATAGGTGGTGCCGGCAATGGTCCGTTCCTGTACGTCTCCGGTATACCATAGACGGTCTTGTGTGTTATTTTCTCCTGGCTTTTTCAGCACATAGGCCGGACGGATTCCAGCCTCCATCGTGGTAGTTTGTTCTGCTGCAATGTGTCCGTTATACTGGACCAGATACGCATGATTTTCAGAAGACATGGTTCTTGTCCAGTAAAACCAACTTCCTGTATCGGGCATCCAGGGCTGTAAGGTATAGGATTTATACGGTTCACTTCTGACTTCAGCCAGGGAGAGGCAGAACACCCGGTCACTGATACTGTCATTCCCCTCGGACAGCCTGACCGGAAGAAGGTGATCCGATACAGATAAACCATCAGCAAACTGCAGGTTCAGCCAATTCCGGATTCCAGAGGTATCATATCCCATATCTGCACCAAAGCCGGAGCTGATAGAGTAAGGAATCACCTTGTCCGACAAAAGAAGCTGACCGCCCTTGTAGTCTTCATCAATACAGGTAAATGTCATTTCTCCCCACTCACCTGGCAGGTCTGTTTTCACGGTCTGTTTTTCTCCTTTTTGCAATAACTCCAGGACCTCTCCACATCGGTCACATAAAAAATCCCCGTCCCCATCGCAGTGTCCCAGCATGGGAAGAACGATTTCTTCCCTGTAATCCTGGCACAGCCGGCACGTCACAATCCGGCTCCCATTCATTAAGCATGTGGGTTCTGTCTCCTCCATCACCAGCTCATGCCCATGCCCACCCGATACCGGACTACCGGCATTGGATGGGGTCGCTGTTTCACTTCCAAAGGAAGGAAAGGTACACATAAGAAAAAGGGCGGCCATGACTCCCGCCGCCCTGATGTTATTTTGCTTTTTCATCGCTCTTTGCCTATTCCTTTAAAACTACATTTTTCGCAACGCAGCGGTGTTCCTCATCTTCCCCCGCTTCAAAGCTTACCTCCTGTCCGCTCCTCAGCTTCCGAAATCCGTCCATCTGAATCTCGGAGAAGTGGACATAGTAGTCAATCCCGTCCTGATCCGTGATAAATCCGAATCCCCTTTTTGCGTCAAACCACTTGGTTGTTCCTGATAATATTTCTGGCATATTGTTCACTCCTATTCCGGTGCCTTCCGGCACCTTTCAATTTTTAATATAGAAAAAGCAGGCGTTCTCTGCCTGCTGTCTGACACCGGTTCCCGGCAATGTTTACTTACATGCATCTCTTGATGACTCTGGTGATAATCCCCTCAGCCACTTCTGTCTCATCGTTGATTCTGGTAACAAGGAATCCAACTTCATCCTTGCGCCCTGGCAGGCTTGCAGTGTTGCAGGAATGGGCGACCGCATTCACCCCATTGTTTAAATGGATAAAGTAGGTTCCCTTATAGACATCCGTAATTTTCCCAACATACTTGCCCTGCTTATGCAGCCGCATGAGATTTTCCTTATTGATATTTGCCTTCGCCTCCTTTGCGCTGACTTCAATCTGTATGCGTTCCAGCGATTCTGCGTCCATCTTTAAAACCTTAACCAGAACAATATCCCCATTGGAGAATTTGTCATTGGCATCGACCATCCACTCCCAGGCCATGTCTCTGGCTTTCAGGGAACACTCCACGCCGAAAATCTCCAGCCGGACTGCTTTGGGCGCCACGGCTATCACTCTGGCCTCCACAATCCTTCCAGGGCGCACCATAGGATACCCGTCCGCGCCTTCTGTAAAGTAAAAAAGCTGCCTTTTCCTTAACATGGCTTCTTTTCTGGACGCTACAATGCTCCGTGTCTTCTGATCCATATCCCGGACAATAAAATCCAGCTCCGCACCCAGCATGTTGTTTGCCAGACGCGTCTGCCGGTTTACGATATCCGCATTCTCCCTGCCATCCCCCTCCAGGTTGATCATCATTTCTTCCATTGGTATGATAATCCGGTACCCTTTGTACTGAATGACGGCCACGACCCAGCCGCCCTCCAGTTTTTCAATACCACCGAGCATACCGGATAACACCTTTCTGGTGCGAAATGCATTGGTCAGCTCATGCCAGTTTACATCCTCCTGCTCACGCGGGGGTCTTGGCTGTCCGTCGGTATCAACCGTCAGGATTCCCATGTTGGCAGCCATCTGCATTTCTTTTACTGTTTCCTTCGATGTTCTCACCTCTTCCACTTTTTGATTTGACACTACAGACCTTCCTTTCCTCATTATATTTATAGAAACAGAAGGAATTATCCCCCTGTCCTAAACACAGGAACGTAAAAAAAGCAGCCTCCATATTTAGAAGCTGCTTTTCACGGATAAGTATATAAATTTCATGATATCATTATAAAATAGACCGAATCCTATGTCAATATGTCTGGCGACGCAATGTAGTCGCATTAGGGTCGCATTTTTTACAAAGCCCCAAAACAGGAATTGTTATTTTATCGTTCTGTTTCCAATATAGCGAATTCCAATTAGTCCCGTCTCGAAACGATGCAGGACGGAGCATTCCCGATAGTAACCGGAAACAAGAACTTAATTTTTATTTTCCGGTGGAATATATTCCAATAAATCCTCAATTTTACAGTCCAGCGCTTTACACAATTTGCACAATACAAACGTGTCTAACCGGGTTATCGTATTGGTGCAATAGTTGTCGATCTGATTCCAGTTCATTGCTGCCTTATGCGACAGCTTATATTTGTTGAAACCGGCATTTGCCATAAGTTCCTCTAAGTGGATTTTAATCGTTCCGTAATCTTCACTCATTTCTTACCTCCAATGATGGCCCAGACCATTAGCCTACTCTGTTTTTTCCGGCGGAATGTACTCCAACAAGTCCTCAATTCCACAATCCAATGCCTTACACAATTTGCAAAGCACGAACGTATCCAACCGGGTTATCGTGTTGTTATAATAATTGTCGATTTGCTTCCAGTTCATAACCGCTTTGTGGGAAAGATTATTTTTGTTGTAGCCGGCTTTTTCCATCAATTCCGCTAAATGGATTTGTAATCTGCCGTAATCCTCTTCCATTTTTATTCTCTCCTTCTGTATCTGAAATATTTGTACTTGCATTATTATTGTATAGTTGTTATAGTAAGAATGTAATTTGCAAGAAGTATTAGATAACAAGTATAAGAAACATATGTTCTCAAGGGGGGGGGGAGACAATGGAACTGGACGATTTGAAAGAGCTGATTTTTGACTTTCTCAATGATAGTGACGGCTCACTGATTGCAGACATTGAAACAATGGAACAGGAAAATACGTTCATCGTCAAGACGGTAGGCGGCAACACGTTTGAAATCGAATTTCGGGAATGCCGGGGTTAATGCCTATGGGAAAACGGAAATTGAAATTTTATGAGGAAACCGGGGCACGCACACCGATACCTAAGATTGTGCTGACAGATAAATGGCTGGAAGAAACAGGCTTACCAAGCGGAACCATACTAAATGTGAATTACCAGCCGGATAAAATCATCATTACAAAGGAGGAGGGAAAACAGCCATGAAAAGTATCTTACAGCAACTATATGACGGAGAAATCGTACCGGGAGAACAATTCAAGCCCTATCTTGAGGAATACAAGGAAAAATGGAATAAAATAAGCAAAGCGGAATTGGTGTTTACAGAACGGCTAACCAAACAGCAGGAAGAAGAATTTGACGCTCTGATGGACGAACACGCGCTCCTTATGCCATTGGAAATGTCCCAGGTATTTATGGACGGCTTCAAGCTAGGCGCGCGTATCATGTGTGAAGTCTTTTCCAAAGGGGAAGACATGCAGGACGAATGTACTACACCATAAGGGAGGGCCGGCAGATGGACTCAGAAAATATTGTAACTATCATTTGTGAGAAACGGATGGACGGTGAAATAAACCAACGGGTTTTAAAAGACCCGGAATATAAAGAGGCCGAACAGGACTCTGCTAAGAAAATAAAAAAACTGTTAAAAACAGGACTGACAAAGAAACAACGCCATCGGCTTGATCAGGTTGACAGCTCAAAAAACAATCTGGCCGTAGAGTATGGACGTATCGCCTATTTCCAGGGTATGAAGGACGGCTTCCAATTATCACAGATATTGAGCGGAAACCAGGAAACAAAAACTAAATACTGAATGAACGAAGCAA
Organism: Hungatella sp.; assembly: GCF_046966825.1. Taxonomy (NCBI): domain Bacteria; kingdom Bacillati; phylum Bacillota; class Clostridia; order Lachnospirales; family Lachnospiraceae; genus Hungatella; species Hungatella sp. The sequence goes on from NZ_JBKVCZ010000003.1 coordinate 63,103, forward strand.
CCGTTTGACCGCGGCTGCTTTTTCATTTCCATCTGAAGAAAGTATATGCATATCAGCAACGAGGAGCGCAGAGCCAGGACACACCGGCTGATTGATCGGGGCGCTATTCCGGAAAACCTCCTTGATAGAGCGTCGAAGCTAACCGGCAAACAAGTCCGGGCCGTCTTAAACTCAGTTCTGCACTCTGCAGCTGCAAGGGAGACCTGCACCAAATTCGCAAGGAAACGGGTGCGGCGCACCCTCCCATGTGAAACAAGGGCACAGTATCAAGGCTGGCAGTATTCTGTTTTGTCAAATATCTCCCCCTTCTAGGGCACTGTTTTCCGTTTAACAACCTGCCAGCCTCATTATAACATACCTAAAAACTATACATACACTGGCCTTTAAAGCTTATCAAGAAATTCCCTCCCACAACAATTTACTAAAATAAACAAACTTCCCATCAATCCATCTGCAAATTCGGTGCTCGACCAGGTACTGTTCACTGCCACACTCCGGGTTATCCTTATCCCATTCTGTATCCAATAGAAACGTTTCTACGCTCTCGTAAGGAATCAGTGCATTGGCTGCCCGCAACACTGCATTCCTGTCTGTATAATCAATATCCACACCAAATTCTGTTTTCAAAATTGTGGCAAAGCCCAGACGAATTACCGGGGTTTCATATATCATCAATCCCTGCATAGTAACTTCCTCCTCTAAACGCCAGAACCTTTGTAAATCCTAAGATTACAGCAATCCTCTTCATTGGGATTTACATGTTCCCTCCAATATAAATAGTGCTCTGTGACATCCTCGCATACAGTTTTTTCCGGTATCCGGATCTTATCAACCACTCTAATCTTTTCCGATAATGGCAGATGACGGTAACCTCCCTGTGGTACAGTATATTTGCTGAAATCTACGCCTTTTAACCACTGCTTAATCCAAGGATTGATTCTTAAAAACTCAATGATGCACTTCGCAATTCCGATTTGATTCAATTTTTCAAAATCCATAAATGATTCTATAATCGGGCTTAACCGGATAGATACATCAAACCCGGCTTCCTGCAATCGCAGAATGGCCTCTAACCGTTGGGACGGAGGACTGCATTTCTCATACAGTATTGCCTTTGCATCATCAAGACAGGTAACTGTGATTTGAATATGTGACAGTTCTTTATCCAATATATCCATATACTCCGGTTCCGCAATCAGTGCTGATTTCGTCACAATGAGATATCCTACCCTGCAGCGGTTCATTTCAAGTATCGTCTCATAGGTGACTCTGTGTTTCAATTCACACGGCTGAAAACAATCTGTCATCCCACCCAACCGAATGACATTCCCCGGCTGGAGGTGATTAATTTTTCTTTTTACCTTTCTAATATCTGCGACCCGCGGATTCGCAGCGTCCCAAAATCCCCGGAAACTTAGCAGGGAGCGGGCATAACAGTAATCACAGTTATGCTGACAGCCGCAGCCATAAGTATCCAGCCTCGTACTATACTTACACTTGTCCCCCTTGCAAAGACCTCCTTCATAAATAATATCGTTAATTTGTATCATTCCCCTATAAAATCACATCTGCACCACCTCTTTTCTTTATTGCGGAGAGCAGTACCGCCCTACTGTCATCTGGTAAAGCATCCAGATATGTTCTTTACACCACTCCGCGGCAATCCTGGAGCAAATGCAGATGGAATAAAAGAAAAAGGCCCCCTGTGCCGGAACGCCTTAATCTTCTCCAAAATTTGATGGATTCTCAAACTCGTTAATGAAATAAATCCTCTACCCTCTCTATCCGCCCCTGTTCCTTCTGATAGGGAGATTCCTCTTCTGCTGCCTTCCTCCCCGCACCTGACCTGGCCTGTTTTCCTGAACGCATATGTGTATGAATAGTCAATGTCTCCTCTTTCTGTTCAAAGCCGTCAGTGGGGTGATCCTCTTTCTCCACATCTTTCACACACTCATCCTCCGATTCTTCCACATTTCCCTCTTTCCGCCATTCCGGAGTATGTACATCTGTCTTTTCCGGTTCCAGAAACTTTGCCTCCGGGTGTCTGGTATAATCAAGTTTTTTTACCCGCAATACTTTCTGGCCCCGGATGATTAATAGTGCCTGGTCAAGCGGGAACCGCAGCACCTCATCGGGAAGCAGCAGCATCCGCTTTCCCACAGAGGAGGACTCCGAATAATCCGGAACATAATCTGTCATTCTCATGGTCTGGAAACTTTTGCGGATAGATGATACCCCTACCGTAACCTCTCCGGAACGGCCGCTGAAATAGGTTGCGGTCGTCATATCATTACAGCCTAAGAATAACGAAGTATCACATCCGCCCAAAATCTCCTCCCACTGCCCGTCTGGATACCGATTCTGGAGCTGGGGTATGTTTTGGTATAGAATACACATTCCAATCTGTCTGCTTCTGGCCGTAGCGAGTTTTTTCTTGAAATCCGGCACTACTCCTATGTTGTAGGCTAAGAATCCGGCGCCTTACTGCTTCACAACAGCAGGTTTCCGAGTCCTCGCCCCGGAACCGCACGTACACCTCTCGATGTATACGGCTCCCCACTATACATTCTCTACATTATTTATGGATTCTGTTGTAACAGTCTCCGCATACTACAAGCGTTTTTCTTTTTTTCTTATTCATAATCGCTCCCCAGTCTGTGTTCACATCAAGGTCGCTCATACTTTTAACCTGATATACCTTAACCGCAGGCACATATGCACCGCACATCTCACAGACGTTCGCCTTGTATCTGAAAAACAGTTCTTTCGGCTTGTTCATCTGCTCATATTCGGGTATTACATCAACATAACCTCCGAGAGCATATTTCACTTTTCGGAAACCATCGTTGTAAAATACTGCATACTTCACGCCTCTCTGGGTTTTGTACGGTACTCTGAACTCTTTGTTTTTGGTATATTTGAGCTTTGCTTTTGTCATCGTAATACGGTATTTTGCCGCAACTGTCTTGTACAGGCTGTATTCCATAACATAATGGAACTTATTCAGTACGGAAACATTACTCGCAAGGCGGTAATAGTTATAAATCCCCCGAATCTGCGCATTGTATTTCCGCACCATTTCATGCACTGGCAGAAATATATAGTCATTCCGCTGTAATGGCTTCCAGACTTCTTTTTCTCCCGCCTTTGACACGATTTTCAGCACGCCATAGCTTAACAGCTTACCTACCCATTTTTCTTTCGGCAGGTACAGCTTGATTTTGCCAGTATAGGCTTTAGTTGTACCTTTTCCTCTGGCTTTCTTCACTGCACTGTCGTTACATACCGTAACGTCATAGCCGAGGAACCTCGCTTTGTCGTCACTGTTTGTAATGAGCGTCTTTTCCGCAGACAATTCCAGTTTCAGCGTTTCCTCAAAGAATTTCCCGATGTCTGCTTTAATCTTTTCTGCGTCCTCTTTACTGCCGATTACACCAATAAGAAAATCATCGGCATACCGCACATATTGAATCCGCTTATAGTTTTTGTCCATCGGGTCTCCCATAGGGATTTTCTGGAACTCTCTTTTTAGCTCTGACAGGCGGCGTAATGCCTCCTGTTTTTCTGCGTCCGAGTATCCGTCCCATTCTTTTCGGATTTTATTCTTGCATCGTTGGCGGTGCGACTGTTTTCTGGTGTATTCATTATTCCTTTTCCTGCCCGTTCCCCTGTCGAACTTCTTTTTATAATCCTCCATGAATCTGTCAAATTCATTCAGATAGATGTTCGCAAGGATAGGGCTGATACCGGAACCCTGGGCTATTCCACTGAAAGTAGCGTTGTATTCCCAGTTCTCCATATATCCTGCTCCCAGAAATTTCCAGATAAGCTCTATAAATGCTTCGTCCTTTATCCTCCTGCGCAGGATATTGATGAGATTATGGTGGTCTATCGTATCAAAATACGATTTTATATCTCCCTCCACAAACCATTTCACACCAGTAAAGTTCTGCTGTAACTGTAAAAGTGCTGTGTGGCAGCTTCTGCCCGGTCTGAAACCGTGGGAATAGTTGGAGAACGTCGGATCATAGATACTTTCCAGTATCATTTTTACGATTTCCTCCACCAGCTTGTCATCAGATGATGAGATTCCGAGCGGTCTCATTTTCCCGTTCTTCTTTTTGATATACTGCCTGCGGACTGGATTCGGCTGATAGCTGTGGTCTTTTACTGCATTGATAATCCGCTCCACTCTTTCTTTACCATATCCGTCGAGTGTCAGCCCATCTATGCCGGGTGTCATCGCTCCCTTGTTGGCATAGATGTTTTGGAGAGCCTGCAAATAAAAATCTTCGTTGTAAAGATTCCTATACAGTCTCTCATACTTGTAGTTTTCCTCTTTCGAGTGTTTCTGTAGATTTTCCAAAATAATCTTTGGACTTCTCATAGTGTCTCACACACCTTTCCTAAATTATTTCAGTCGTATAGCTGTCTCCCTTCGCCATGTGTACGGTATTACCGCCTCAGACTACTATGGAGACTCCGTAGCCTTGCAGGATATTCAGACACTTACTGCCATAGCTTAAAATGATAAGCGTTCCTGTTTAGACTATCCTCGTTTAGGCTTGTCTGTACAAGCGTGTCATGTTGTCGGTTACGACGTTCGCCATTTTCCGCTTATTGCGGCTGGTCAGTGCGGAATGTGATGTGTAGACGCAGTTCGCACAACTCTGCGTACACCCTGCACTGCCTGACGTATAATAGCTATCTTCCGTCAGTGCTGACGATAAAGCCCCTCTGGCTGTCATTTAAGCAGTATAGCTGTTTAACCTCATACATGACGTTTCATCTTGATGCCCGTTCACAGTCTGATAGCTGACTGAATAGCACCGTTACCGACATGCTATACTCCCCGTCCGGTTTCCCTTTCGGATAAGTCGGTTGATGATAGGAATTAGGCTTCTGCGAAGCCCTCACATTGAACCTACTATCTTGCTAAAGATAGATTACAAACAAGCCCGCGCGGAACGAATGGGTTCCGCTTACGAGCGCACCGGAAATTCATCAAGAATAAAGAAAACCGGAACCGGTAACTTCCGATCCGGCTGCCGGTCAGCAAAACGTACCAACTTTATACACAAAAACGAGACAAACAGCGTCGCCAGAACATCAAACGTGGAATCTTGATCCGATGTAATGCAAAAATAAGCACATTTTTTCTGCCCCGGCAACGTTAAGTCAATGTCCTTATGGCTTGTAATTTCCTGCACCAGCTTATTCTGCATAATCTGCAGCCGGGTACCCAGACCCAGAATTGCATTTCCCTTTACCTTCTCCGCTTTGGAAAACAGCCGATAAGGCCCCTTGGCCGGATGGTTTTCCGGAAGACCGTCAAAGGTTGCATCCAATGCCTCCAGGCTCTGGTTTAAAAGCAGCTTATAAGCCTCCGGGAACGTCCGGTCCCCATCATGATACTCCCGGTAAACGTACAGGCAGAGCGCCTTTAGCAAATCCATCTCTGTATTATCATAAAAATGGTCGAATTTGTCCGTCGTATTCCGGATTACCACATCCACAAAAATATCAATCAGTCCGCCATCATTAATCTCCGCCAGGCAATCCCAGGCGTCCGAATTTTCAAGGCTGATTAAATTCCACTGCTTCACGATATAATCATTCGCCGTTAAATATGCTACTGTATCCTCATAGAGTTCGGATTTTGGGTCTGTAATAAACATGCTCTCTCCACGTTTTACGCATTGAAGAATCATGTTTCGTGAAACAGCTCTGGATTTCATGCTTCCCTGGGAGCCGCACACAGCAAAATTTCGGTTGAGCATGGAATTTTTCGGCAGGCTGATTACCTGCTCATTGTCGATATCCAGTCCTAGAAGGATTCCGTCCACATTCTTTAAATCCTTGTCAACCGCCAACACCTTTGCCCGCTCCTCTTTTGTCATGTAGCCGGCAGTTCCATAAGTCCCCTTTTTGGAATACTCAAAATTGCGTTCCTCGTCCAACTGATCTTCTGCGGCATTTCCCCGGTAGATGACTACCCCTCCGATTATCAGAAAAAGAAACAGGGATAAGACGGTATTCTTTAACCCAGTCACAGTAAACATGCCATAATACAGGCATATAAACGGTTGAAACCGCATGGAACCTGCATCTTTAAAAACCTGTGTCAGCAGACCTCCCACATAAAAAGCCAGCACGAAAAAAGACAGGCCAAACAGAATCCGCTTCACTGTTTTCCTGTCCATCTGTTTTATTTTATCCCACATTGACCGACCGTCCACCACCCTTCCCTTCACTGTTCGCGGTGTGATACTGAACCAGATTCCCATAATAATTGCCCAGGGTATTGACCGCATTGTACAGGCTTGTAATGATTACCGCCCGGATATTATGGGCCTTCCTCTCATTCTGGCCCAAAGAGTTCAGCACATACTGGATGTGAAACAGATTCAGCTTATAAAATTGCGCCTTAACCAGTTCCACGCTCCTATCTTCCTTGTTGACCCTGATAGTCTCCGTCTTTGATGTCAGGACATCGACTGCAATCCGGACGATTTCATCAAGACGTTCATCATCCGGGTCATCATGCTTTAGTGTTCCATACTCAATCTGCTCCTTAAACCGTTCTTCCACCTCCTGATAAGATAAGATGGGATAATCTCTGTTGTAATCTTCTGGAGTAGTCTCTGTATTTGTCCCACCGGTTTCAGTTGGAGGTCTCCCGTATTCTGGTGGTACCCTCCCACTGATTCCAGTGACACCTCCCCCTGATTCCAGGGGGATATTTAACTTATTCCCGTGATACGCTGCACATACTCCAGGGGTATCACTTATTTTAGTGGGATATCCCCCGGACTTCTGTTCTGCTGTCGTTTCCTCGCATAGTTCCTCTGCCGGATACGTCAATGCAAGAAGAACTTCCACATCTAAATCAAGGAACAGGACATTGGGCACCTGCTGCCCATTGATACAGAGAGTCCTGAACACCCGTCTAATCACCCCTAGTTTTTCCAGCTCCACAACAGCATTGTTGGCATCCCTCTTGGAAATCCCAAACTGATCTGCCAGCTGCTGGTAACTTCTCTGTAATAAGTCCGAGTGGAAGCGTTTCCGAAAACCGATGAGCTGTCCGCTCCCCTCGTCCCTGATTTCCGCCGCCCGGTACCAGTACACGATATCAGAGAGGATTACGATTGCGTTTAAATACGGCTTTCCGGTTGATTTGCGTATGGTCTTATACCAGGCTGCTGGTATGATATTACCTGTGATGTTGATTCGGCTCATCCGGTCGACGGTTCGATTACCGGTTGTGAAATCACTGTCCATAATAGCCTCCCTCACTTTTTTGCATGAAAAAACGGCTGGTGTCAACCAACCGTATAGGATACAACTAATATCTATAAAGATAAAATCACTTTAAATAATATAGCATTATAATTTAATTTGCTTTTCTATTATCTCCTTTACATTTTCTTTTTCAATACATATATAAGCTTGTTTCAAATTATCAAAAGCTTTTTGCATGTTGATTCGTTGCTGTTTCTCTCCGACTCTGCGTTCGGCTTCTTCAAGCGTTATAGAGTTCTTTTCATTTTCCTCTTGCATCTTAACTATAATTATATGATATTGAAACATTGCAAACAGTAATTCTTGATAACGCAAAACAAAATCTCCCAATAAAACCGATGCATTACCAGAAAATAAAAATTTTATTTTGGCAGCCGTTTCTGTTAGATTTTCCATTTTAATTAAAAATTTCTTATGTTCTGGCGATCCTAATGGGCTGCTTATCGAAGGAGCTATTTGTTCCAAATATATATTATTTGTAAAAAATGAAAATTGTACATCAACTGCAAGAAATGGTTCGTCCTGTCCATCAAACGATGAATAATTATTTTCATATAACCGTAACAATCCAATTGCAATAAGATAACTTTCTACACGTTTATCAAATAGATGTTGTTTATTGCTTAATCTTATCTGTACTTGGGTCTGTATTAATGCAGTGATTGCAACACAAGCTGTAATCACTGAAAACCAAAAATTAGTGTCTGTGAGCAAATTAATAAACCATCCTTTCAATTGATTTTAAATACTACGTCGTTAAATAAGACTCCAGATAATTGTCACCGTATCACTTGCCGTAATATCGTCTGGCTCCAACTGCATAGGTTCATCATCACAATAATAATCGTCTGCCTCATCTTCACATAATCTCATGGAATCCAAAAGCTTTCCATATGTAGAATTAACCAGTTCTATCTCCCCCCATGAATAATCAATCGAAGCAATCTCGCCCAGTTTCATACCTGCTGCCTTGGCAAGTATCTCTGCTTTTGCTTTGGAATCCTTCACTGCATTTTCAAGCAATATATTCTTAACAGCTTCCCTGTCATTTACCGCATAAAGGATTTTAAACTCCGGATGAAATGCACATCGTGAAATCCTCCCCAAAATCTTTCCCAGCAGTTCATGGTCGAGATCAAATTCTATTTTCAGAGAATGGGAATACTCATATCCCTTAAACACCCTTACCCACTCTTTCTTTTTATTTGTCTCTCTTTCAAAAACCGCCTCAATCTGAAATGACTCAGTTTTCAGCTCTTTTCCGTCAAAACCTAATTTTATAAACAGATCACGGATTTCATCAACTGATTGCTTTGAAGCCTTCACAGCGTCCTGGTATGTATCCTTCCGTTCCTCCAAGCTGAACTTTAAACGGATTCTGTCAGGCGGAACCGCAACCTGTCCTCTACCAGTTACACGAATTGTTTTATCCATCTTCGTCTCCTCCTCACTCTATCTTTGTCACCATTTTTAGTTCTTCCTTTTTCATCCATCACTTATACAGTCATTATAAACTACTTTCCAAGTTATTTCCAGATTCTTCTATCTATCCTCTAAATATCTGACAGCCCTCTCCCTCACAACCCCTTTCACAACAGCTTCGCCTCCCATATATGCCCCCAGCGCCTCCTCCTGATAATCAAAGCAATAAATGATTCCTCTCCCTTCCCGTTCTATTTTCCCCTTGACTCTCTTTAATCTCCATAACTCCAAATCATAGCAAAAATACACCGGGTTCCCATTACAATCCACACCATCGTCTAATGCTCCGTCTGCTCCATTTACCTTCCACAAGGCAGTGCATAAGAAATCCCGCAGCTTCCTGTCCTCCTCCGGATTCACCAGCAGCCGCACCTGTATCTGTGCCTCCTTAATCAGCGGTATAAAATAAATCTGTTCATAGATATCGTCCAATGCAAACAGGTTCCCCTTTATTCCACCGTCACTTTCTAAGATCCTTACAAGCATATCCAGCCGGTTCCCAAACATCACCGCATCAGCCGGCGTGCGATACCCCTTATTCCGAAAAACCGCCTCCATACGGCTTCGCATAGTACGCTCTGTTTTCTTTGCCCACTTCATCAGGCTGTCCATGGAATTATACACAATATACGGCTTCATGGAAGTAAGCAGTACGCCACAGGCTCTGGAACCGCCTATCTCCTTCGCCATACCACTTTTAAACTCCAAAGTGCCATAATATCCCCCCATACCCGTCCGAATGGTCTTCTGTCCCTCCCGGGACGGAACGGGATGGAACATAGGGGAGAAAAAGTCCGGTTTACTGCTCTTATAAACTGGAACACCAGCTACAGACAAATAGATCCACACCATACTCATCCGATACAGCCTCAGCCGTTTATCCGGTTCGCTTTTTATATGGTTCGTCTCCACGGAGCCGCAAAGAAACGGGGCGAAATCATCCGGCCATAGCTCCAGCAGTTTTCTTTTTGCCTTTGCTTTTAGCACATACCCTTTAAGCCCGTCTTTCCATCGCAGGCTGATATAACCTTCCCGCTTTAACCTGGTAATCAATGCCGCTCCATAGGAGCAGGAGCCGACTGCATATGCCGCCCAATCTGCCGGCATTTCCCCGCTCACACCAATCAGCATCAGCAGGCGGACTGCCTTACTCTCCCGGTCCATATCCACCACCTCACCTGTCTGCCTTTTTATTCCGTATGACTCTAAAACCGTACCCTACTGACTCCATCCCAGGGTAAAAAATCCGGGGAAACTCCGCCGCCAATGCCCTGAAATACCGCACTTTTTTCCGTAACTGTACCCTATCGAAATTTTAGCAAAAAACACAGTCACTTTTTCGATACCCGTTACCCGGAGCAGATAGCCTGGTTTTGCATCGTATCCCACAGCCATCCGGGAAATTTTTCATTCTCCATAATAACCAGATAAGTCCGGTCTTCCTTCCCCAGCATGGTCGTGTGATAGCTGTTCAGATAAAGTCCGCTGTCCGTCTTTAAAAAAAAGGTTCCCACCACGTCCAGAATATGTTTTTCTTCCAGATTATCGTGATCCCTCACTCTGGTAAGAGGAAGCCCGGAATCATATACATGCAGAAAACAGACTGTGCAGCACTCATACTGGGGAACCTCCCCCTCGTTTTCCTCCTGTTTTACGCACCAGTGTTTTAACGCCAAATAGAGCGGCTTATAGATATAATCTGTATAATCGCTCTTTCTGTGTGGAACTAAAAACGGAAGGGCAATGGTCATAACACCGTACTGGCAGGCCACTTCTATTCCGTGAATCCCGATTAAATCCTCCTTATATGCCTCATATTTTCTGGTATCAAAGGTCACTTCCAGCACCAAACGGCGCATTTTTTCTGTCAACCGCTCCGATAATCTGGCAGCCTCTAAGATCAGGTCATTAAAATTCTCATACTGGCTGTTGATATACTGCTTTGTCCGGGCAGACAAAAGCGTCCTGGCCTCTGCCACTGACAGGTCCAGCTTTCCGGCTGTCTTTTGCACCTCGTCAAGCTGCTGTCCCATCTTTGAGAGGGCATCGGCCTTTTCATGATTTTGTGTAATATTCGACTTCTCCATCTCCTTTCACCAAACAATATCCAATCGCCGGCAAACTCACCTTCTCAATCACCGAAAGGTCGGGAACCGCAATGATATGGCTGCTTGAATCCCTGCACTTTCTTTGGAAAACGCTGTTTACCAGTTTTACATCGTTCAAACCGATGTAAAGGATATCAAATAACTCCTCACCGCTGACAAATATAATACGGACCGGATACTCGTCCCGGTCCGCCAGAAAATGTTCCGATACCGTCCTCTTTTTCATCAGGCTGATTAACACCCAGAATGCCTGCAGTGTCCCCTCGTCCCTGGCCGCATAGGAATTTTCATTTAAGTACACCATCTTCGTCACCGGGCTGCTTCCAATGCGGTTGTCCTTTTCCAGACGTTTCAGTGCCCTGCCCACCGCGCGCTCCTGGCCGAAATACGCATACACCTGTGACTTTAAGAGTACATTATATTTCTTGATTAAATCCAGAACCTCTTTATCCTGTAAAGTCCCTTCCTCCATCCTGCCCTCCTGTTGTTTCTGGTCTGTTACGTCTTAATGACGTAATAAAAAACGAATACGCTTTGATGACGTATTAGCACCGCAACAAAACACTCAAGCTTTCGCTTATACGCATTATCTGCGTCTTCTATACATCATCAAAACGCTTTCCCATGGCCCCCTTTCCATACCGCTCCAACCGTTCCCGCAATTCCTTTAAATCCTTCCGGTCCGTGGTGATTAAATCCTTCTCCAGCTGGCTTGCCCGAAACTCCACCGTCAGATTATTATTATTTGTTGAAATCATACCGTTTCCGCGTTCAAACCGTACAATGGACATCATCTCCGCCTCCGATAAATGCAGAACTTCTTTAATCTGTTCTGCCTCGTTATTCTCCATATTCAGAATGATTTTCGTCTTCGCGTTGTTGATAATGCCTCTCCCGTATTTCCCGTCCTTCAAGGCAAAGAAATCAGTCAGATCCTGGGTTGCACATACGCCGGAACCTCCATATCCACGGATAATTTTAAAAATCTCCAGCACATATTCCGCCGCCATCTCATTAGAAGCCGCCCCGATAAGTTTCCAGACTTCATCAATAAAAATGGCCTTCTCCACTGTCCGGTCTTCCTTTGCTTTAGACCAGACAAAATCAAGAGCCACAAACATACCAACGGTCAGCAAATCCCCGGACAGCTCCGAAATATCTAACACCACATATTTGTTGGATAAATCCACATTGGTCTGCTGGTTGAAGCTGGAGGCGGAACCATGTACCATACGGTTTAAAATATTCGCCAGCCTTTTTGTCTCCGCCTTCTCCATCAGCACTTCATGAACGTCTCCAAGAATCGGCATCGGCTTATAGCGTTCCGGCTGTTCCGGGTCAATCAGACTTTGATTTTCATGTGTAATTCCCTTTCGGTTATAGGTGATGATCAATGCCTCGTCTAGGAGCTGTTTTTCCTCATGGCTCATATCAGGAATCAGCAGGGAAAAGAAAATATGTAAGTCCTGTATTTTAGAGGCAAGCTCAGAATGTTGGATCAAAGGCCCGTCTAAAATATCGCTGGCAGCCTTATCTGTCTTGCGTATTTCCATCACATTGATACAATTTCGGGAAGCCGGGGAGATTTGGATAAAAGAGCCTCCGATGTTCTCGCAGGCTCTGGCAAACTCATGCCCCTTATCCGGGGCAATGATAAATACCTGAATCCCCTTACGCCTCATGCGCAGCGCCATGAGCTGAAGTGTAAAGGTTTTTCCCGCCCCCGTAGTCCCCATGATTGCCATGTTGGCATTTTTATATATCTCCGAATTAAAAATATCCACGATTACCAAGGAGCTGTTCGCCTTGTTAACCCCCATCAGGATTCCGTCCCTGTCCGACATTTCATAACTCGTAAATGGATAGCAGCTTGCCACACCGCTGGTCAGCAGATTCCGCTTCGATCTCTGGTATAAGTTCTTATCCAGATTAACCAGCGGAAGCGCAGACTGAAATGCACTTTCTTCCTTAAACAGACACGACATGGTATCAATATCCTGGGAATTTAGAAGTTTTTTCATCTCCTTTGCCCGCCATTCAACCTCATCCGCACTGTATCCGGTCACTGTAATCAAAATACTCATATAGTACAGGTCCTCGCTGCTTCCCAGTCCATTTTTAAGATAATACCCCGCCCGGATGGACTCCGCCAGGTCATCGTAATCACTGTTGGTATCTGACACCTCCTTGATTTTAGAGCTGTTCAGACGGATTCTGCGCCCAATCCGCTCCACGCTTTTCGCTTTGTCCTGTTTATACAGAAACACATCAATATCAATCCCCTCACCGGCATTTACTAAAAGCGACAGCCAACCAGCCGGAACACGGCTCCGGTAACCTGCGGAAGGGATAAACAGATATGTGTGGTATACGCCGTCCATGACAATGTAATTTCCATGCTTAAAATCAATGGACTCCGGCGCAAAAAATTCTGTAACCGGTATGTTTTCCACGCTCTCCTCGCCGTTTTCCCTGATATACCACGCGACCACCTCATTCATATGCTGGCTCAGCGTCTTCATCGTGCTGGTTCTCCGGTTCAAAATGTGGTAAAGCACCTCCACACAGGCCTGCGTGTCGTGTTCCGGGATTATCACCTCGTTTCCGCATTGTGACAAATATTTTTTAGCGGTCTGCACCGCCGTATTCAGGACCGCCACAATATCGTTCTCATTTTGATTGCGGCTGCTCCGGTAAGTCTCATATTCAAAAATCAGAAAAAACCGGCGGGAAATTGCCTCACGGGAACCGACAGACCGGATCAGCGACGCATAGTCCTCCTGTAAAAGACGGCACCGCTCATCCGCCTCATTCTCTTTATCCCTGCGGATATTTTCAAGGAATCCGGAGATATCCGCCTTTTTAGACAGCACTTTTATCTGAATCTTCACAGGTGCAATCTTTAAGTAACCTACAAAAGCATAGATGATATTCCGCTGTTCAGCCGGGCTTCTAAGCAGAAAGTTGACCGGCATCACCTCCACAATCTTAACGTGCCTTCCATCACTCGTATCGATAATCCCGTCTGTGATACCTGTTATGGGAATACAACCTGCCGCAAGAGTTCTGGGAACCGGCCCCACATCAACCGGTCCCTCCGGCCGAAACGGCCTGCTGCTTCGTTTTTCCTTTGTCTCCTTCCTCTCTTCCGGCCTGGCTTCATCTCTGCCGCCGGTTCTCTTTCTTCTTTCTCTCTGATATGCCCTTTTTATGTTTTTCAACTGGTTGATCTGCCTCTGGCTGTGCTCTGCCGTGCTTTTGTCCGCCATCTCCGTTCCTCTGCCTCCTCTCTCTGCGTTCTCTGTCCCTGGCAATCTTTTTCAGCCGCCGGCTCCGTTCCAGCCGGTACCCGGTATCCGGAGGGGCTAATACCCTGCGCTGTCTGATATACCGGAAGAAGCTCATCAAAAACGCAGTCAGACTCTCCCCCTGTATTCCAAGCAGGGAAATAATCATAACCGGAAGAATGACAGCCACGCCGATATATATCTTATTCTTCAAGGTGGTATCTAGCATGGTCAGCGGCTTCAGCATAAAAAATACCAGAATTGCCGTCTCAACAGCATTCCTGGTTCGCAATCTCCCTGACAATACGGTACCCTCTTCCGCAAAATTGGGCGGTATAAAATATAAATCTATTCGCTCTTTTGGTTCTGACACTTTACCAAACCACCTCTTTCCTCTCCTTCATCATCTGCGCTTCGTCCAGTACCGGCAAAGGCCATATCCCGCAATAAAAATCACAACCATTAAGTAAATCTCCGGCCAGTGCATTGAGGTTATTTCACTCTGCTTATCATTGCTGCTTTCAGAAATAACACGGGAAAATTGTTCCGCTTTTTCAACTTCAGCGCCACTTTCATTTACCTGTTCCCATGCCTCTCTTTGATCCGCCCCATCACCTTCAGGCAAAACCTGTATCTCCATCAGACAGGTATGATTATCCTTTACCTCCAAAACATCCCCACCAGTGCTGACTGTATAGTATTTTTTGTTCCATACAGCTTCTGCCTCCTTGACCTGATAACGCCCCTCCGGCACCGGCAGATTATAGCGGTACTCATTTTCATAGGTCAGAAAGCATGTTTTTTCCAAATGCGTCTCCACGTTTTCCACCACTACCCGGATACTGCCGGAAAAATGTCTGATGACTTCTCCCCGAACCGCCAGGGTTCCTGCCGCTGCTTCTGTATCCGTAAAATATGCCTCATAATCATCCGTCTCCAGAATGTGGTCCGCTTTTACCATGACACTGCCCTCTTCAAATCTTACATAACTCCCGTTTTCCGGGTCAAATGCCCAGCCACCCTCCAGCATTCTTCCGTCCTCCCCAAAACCATGCCCTTCCCGCCATTTTACAATGACCGGAATATCCTGGTTTTCCGTCCGGTACTGACCTCCATAGGCAGGCACCTGAAGAAAAATCGCCGTCAAAAGTCCCAAAAACATTCGTATGCTCTCGTATTTCATATAAACAGACCTCCTCTATGTTCCAATAATCCAGAAAGCCCCGTCGTCCAGATCTCTGCCATATGACTGAATAGTATCAACGCTGTAAACCTTCCCGGTTCTGCTCCGGCTTCCCGGATCAGCAATTGTTATGTATCCCTGCGCGTCTACTCCCGTGAGTACGATGTAATGTCCGTTGCTTCCCGATATGGTATTGGGGGCGCAGATTACCACAACCAGCTTCCCCTGCTTTAACGATTGGACCACCTCTGACATCCGGTTCTTTCCCACACGATTTACCGTCAGTCCCCAATGGAGGGCCGCATTCGTGGGGAATGAATGGCTGGTTCCCAGTCCGGAAACGTATTCCCCATGTTCAATGGAATAATCCGCCGTCATTTTAGGCGTTACCGTTTCTCCGGTTAAGGTAGATATAACAATCGCCATTGCAGTAGGGCCGCAGCCAGCGCTTCCAATGGTACTGCTGCCGTACTTCATACTATTCCACGGCTCTTCTACCTGATTAAAATATACGACTTCCTTCACACAGCCGGAAACCGTATCATATGAAATGGTATCGCCCGCAGTATCAATATCCCCCATAATGCCATCTTCAGAAGCGCCCACACCCGTTATAAATTCCTTCCAGCTAAACATCTGAAATAAAATATCCTTCATGCTGCGCGTCCCATCCTGAATTGCCTGCAATAGTTTTACCACCAGATTAAAAAGGGAGCGGCTTGTCACATAGCGGTACTCATAGCCTGTGCTGGTTTCTGAAAGTTCACGGTTCAGCTTCAATAAAATAGAATACTGCGCAATTGATATTGTTGTCTCTGTTTTCTCCTCCCCCTCGCCTTCCGATATTGTCACTTCCCTGATTCTCGTTAAATTCCAGCCAAAAAACGTATCCAGTTCCGATGCAATGGTTGCTTTCATCATGTTGAGGGAAACACTGTCCGAAGGATTTGCCGCAATCCCTCCGTCCGGCATATCGTCTCCCCCGCCTAGCAGCGTCATCACCTTCGCTACATAGGCAGGTGTTTCCCCATTCTGGGGAATCCGGTATCCTGCGTCCCGCACCGCCTTTCCGCCTGCGTTATAGGCTGCTATGGCAAGCTCCAGACCGTTTGAATAGGCTGAAAATGCCTTAATTTGCGCAGCGATATACTTTGCACCTCCCATAATGTTCTGCTGGGGATCATAGGGGTCCGTAACGCCCAGTTCTCTTGCAGTAGCCGGCATCAACTGCATAATGCCAATGGCCCCTGCGTGTGACACTGCGTTGGGGTTAAAATCAGACTCCGTTTTTGCCATCGCCTTTAGAAGGGAAACTGAAACATCATAGGTAGCGGCCGCCAGTTCAAAATACGCATCGTATTCACTGGTCAAATCCGTGGAAAAAGAATCAGATCCGCCATATCCGCCAAAGCTCCTAATCTGGGAACCGGTCCATTTTTGCTCAAACATAACTGCCAGGTACCGGCTTAACTGGGGAACCAGAACCGCCTCATACTCGTCCCTGATAATCTCATATTCGTCACAGCCTGAGCCATCGAAGTCGGCTTCTATCTCCTCCAGGATTGTGTCCCGCTTTCCCTCAATCAATGACAGAACCTCATTTTTCGCCTCCGGCTGTGACAGTACCGTCTCTATACGTGTCTGCAAATTCAGCAATTCCGCCTGTCTTGCCTGGCTCACATAATCATCCGGGCTGCCAAAACCGATATAGGACAGCACCAGAGACAATAAATTCGCCACAATATACATGACAAGAAACATAATAACAAGCAGGGCACCTATAAATTTCCAGAATGTCTTACTGGTAACGACCGCTGCAATCACTGCGCCCAGCGGCCCCCCTGCGGCAGCTCCCACCGTTGCTCCGGCAGAAGCTCCGCCGCTCCCAGCCGCGCCAATCGCCGCCTGGGCTGCCTGGACGGAATGGGCCGTCTGGTACACCTGATTCGCAGCTTTTGCTGCCTGGGCGGCTTTTTCAGCCGCCTGGTCAGGGAAATCAGAATCCAGTCCGTCTCCTCCTATTCTTCTCACCTCCCCTTGTTTTGCTTAGAACCATTCTTCCCTTTTGCCTGCTTTCCTGAAGGATTCTCCTTTTTAGGAGCTGGCTTCTGTTTCCTCTTAGGAACTTCCGGCAGGACTTCCTTATAGGTCTTTTCATAATGAACCTTACCGTCCTTTTGCAAGGTCGCCTTGATACCGGACTGAACCGGTTCCAGTTTCACTTCATAGAACCGTTTTCCATCCGCCTCCACAACCTGGTGGGGCGTATTGGGTTTCTCATATTCATCTGCTGCAAATCTGGCATACTTCACGCCATCATGCTCAAGCTGCTGATACCCCCGATTGTCCGGTACAGACACGCCGGTGTTCTGATCCGGAACACCCTGTCCGCCTCCAGATACACCGCTGAACGTCTGGCTGCCTCCGGTATCGTTTCCTGTTCTTCCCGGTTCAGCGGAACCTGCCGCCCCTGTCTGGGCCATGATACTGCTTCCCGCTTCTGCACTCATGCTGTTCTGGCCTGCCACGGACTTATTACCAGACATGCCAGCATCCGAACCAAACTGATTACCTGATACGCCTTGCGCATCTGCCATCTGCAAATGACCGCTTTCCTGACTGCCTGACGCCACAGAACCACTTTGAACAGAGCCGTCTGTTCCCTCGCTTATATCAGCATTCTGATAACCGGAATCAAACGTAACACCGGAGCCTGCTGCACTGCTGTCATCAAACGATACACCGTCTGCGTTCATCGTGCCCAGACCGTCTGGTATTCCTGTGTCCAGACCGGCGCCTGTACCGCTACTCATGCCGTCTGTCATTCCTGTGTCCATATTGTCTCCTGCGCCGATACCCACGCTGTCTGTCATGCCCGTGTCCATATTGTCTCCCGCAACGATACCCACGCTGTCTGCCATGCCCGTGTCCATATTGTCTCCTGCGCCAATACCCACGCTGTCTGTCATGCCCGTGTCCACATTGTCTCCCGCAACGGTACCCACGCTTTCTGCCGCATTGGCGTCAATGCTGTCATAGTCTGAAAATGCTCCGCCCATATTGGCAGCTTCAAATGCATCATCAGAATTAAACGGACCCGGTTCCACTGAATTTCCGTCCGCTTCAACCGCTCCATCAAAGTTTTCAGCCGGAATTGCCGCGTTCCCGCCATAGTCCATATCAGAACTCACCATTCCAGAATCTATATCTCCTGAGAACGGACCTTCTGTATATTCGTCAGAAAGTGGTGTTTCAAATCCCATGCCATCGGCAGGCTTACCTTCTTCAGCAAAATCATTGCTCTTTGAAGACGGATTATCCTGATAAGAAGGTACGCTCATATCCCCATCAAATGTTTGATTATCCGGCACAGCGGAATCCTTTGGCATACCGTGAGGTTTCTCCTGGGGATCTCCATTCTTCTGCCCTGACATCGGCACGCCCTTATCGGGACCATTACCTGTCATGGCCGCTGAATCTGCACCATTTGATGGCTTTCCTCCCATGCCGCTTGCACCTGGGCCGCCCATCGGAATTGGGCTTCCCACACCGGAAGCCATACTACCCGCACCCGTTGCCGGACCTTTCCTGCCGCCGGACGGTGAGCCATGCCCTCCTGCAGAACCTCCAAACTGAGAAAAGACACGTCCCAGCATCATCATAAGACCAAGTCCGCCCATGCCAGGGCTTGTCCGGCCCAGATTGACGCCCAGTGACGCCATATATGAATCGAGCTTAAACACAATTTTTCCAAATCCAACCAGACACAGAGTCGCTGCAAAAAATTTCGTAAATCCGTATCCGCTTGCCATCATATTTCCATATCCGCTTAAATAGACTTTCAGGCACCACGCATCTAATATAATAAGTACCACCTGCCCGCCAAACATCTTCGACCAGGAGGCCAGAATATTGTTTGTCGCTTTTGAGCCGCCGGTTGCAAAGGCAAGAGGAGCCGTATACGAAAACACCCCAAGAAGGACATAGCGCTCCGCCATAATAAACAATAGCTTTAAATAATTCCAGGCAACCATAAACTGAATAATTACCAGCAATAACTGTATATTCAATGAGTCAATTCCCAGTCCTGATGTAACAGCTTCAGCCACGGAAGTAAAATCAGCAAAAGAAACAACCGTAATTTGAGTTCCCGTCACCCAGTCATACGGAGTTCCCGCCACATCAAGAACATAATTTACAATGCTTTTTGCCCCGGTCACCATGAAAAGACAGATACAGCTCCGTATTACAAGTTCCATCGGATCTTCCGAATTTAAGTATTTTCCAAACATGCCCTTTAAAAGCTGCCAAATAAAAATGAGCAGTAAAATAGCAATCGCCAAAGGAACGATTGCCTCCCTGTATAAATCCTTTACCACGCTGAACAATTCCTCAAATAAATCCAGATTGCAGGACAGCAGTTCGGTAAAGACCTGATTGACAATCTCCATCATGTCAATGATAAACTGCGAACACTGCTCCCTGACCGCTTCAAGAAGCATTTGTATCAGCCAGCCCATGCTTTATGGTATGTTCTTAGCCCTATAGATTTTCCAGTCAAATACCCCTCCTTTCCGCCGGGGAAGCACCGGCAATTTTTTTTAGACTTTGTTAACCGCTAAACTCACTCTTTGGTATGATTTTTTCCATGTAGGTTACGATAGCCCCAAGCGTCATTAATACAGCCCAGCAGACCACAATCCGTTTCAGCCACGCCCGCGACTCGTCTACCGTCTTTCCTGATTTTGAGAAGTTCATTAAAAACAGGCACACAGCCGAACACACCACCGCTGCCACCGTAGCAATCCCGGCAACGTCCTTGTAAACGTTCTGCATGGCACTTTTGGCAATATCAAAAATATCGTCTGCCGATACCGGCATAATCAGGCAGGCCGTACAGGTCACGACCATAAATGCAAAAAACGCAATCTGCGGGATAAAGATTAACATACGGCTGCGCTGAATCCGCTGCAGCTCTGCCATCATGCCCGCTGCTTCCACCTCAGCCATTTCCTTCATATTCTTCCACTGCATTTGTACTTTTCCAGAATGCAACTTTCTTTCACCTCCAATTCCAATATTCGGACAATAAAAAAGCAACCATTCCGAAAAAATGATTGCCTGTCCCCACCGATTCAGTTGTTTCAGATCTTATGGCCTCCCATCATGTCCTCATGCACAAAATCTGACCTTATCATTATAATTCTTTTAAAATTGTGTGTCAATAATGTTCCTGGTGCAATAGTGTCTCATAATAGTCTCAATGTTATTGCACAGAGAAAAAGAGGGCCGAAACACTTTAAGGCCCTCTCATCTTCTACTTTATTTTGCTTTCCACCTTATCAGCTTGCCTTTTTCGCCATCGTCATTGCAACAGGAAAATAATCAATTCTATAACACAGATTTGCCGTCTCAAAACAGGCATGATCCAATGCGATTTCCACAATCCGCTTCACTCTCGCCGTTTTTACTCGTCTGCCATTATAGAAATAGAAGGCGGGTTTCCCTACCTGGAGCGGAAATTCCAACATCCCGGAAATCAGTATGCTGCGTTTCTCACAGAGATTTGATACCATTTGACTCATACGATACCTCCTTGCCTTTGACTGTACCTCTCGTTGCTCAACTTGTCTTTCCTGGAACATTTTTGATATTGATATCATTCTTCTGGTGATTTGCTTCTCTTCCGACTGCTTTTTCCTTCCAACTGATTCTCTCTATCTATTATCATGATCCTCCTTTCCCAAAACAAAAAAAGACACCTAAACGTCATGAAACATTTAAGTGTCTTTCATATAGTCCCTGCACAGGACCTCTTATTAAGGCAATCGCCAATTCTTTATCTTCCGGCTCAGGCCGGAACAAACCATCAGACATTCTTCAAAAGAACGTTAAATCAATATCACCTCCAGATTATCACAATATATAGTGCATGTCAACTCCGTCAAATAACTATATATGGTCATTTTGTATACTTATGTACGCAACGGATCATAGTATGTACCTGCTCATAATAGAGATCTTCATCAAATCTGCCGCAAATCATAGAATAATTAATCAGCAGCGGACGATACATTTCTATCAGTTTCATTAATGCTTCTTTGTCGCCCATCTTAGCAAGCTCCAGTAAGCCTTCAAATTCAACCATGCTGCATCTCCTTTCTCAGCTTTTTCAACGTATTGTAATATGTATCAACCACCTTTTTTACCGGAATATGGAGCCGCCCTGCAATCTCCTCAAAACTCATTCCGTTAATAATACGCCAGAAAATCAGCCGCTTCCTTTCATCACCCAGTTTCATCAGCGCAGCCAGTAACCGTTCATTCTCAATCAAATTGAGAAGCTGCTCCACATCCCCCAAGTCTTCGCATAGTCTGCCAACCTGTTCCTCTAAATACTGATAATAGTCTCCCATTCGGAACTCTGCTTCCATATAGGCGGAATCCTCAATCGGGATTTCCCGTTCCTGGATTCTGACATGCTTTTTAATATATTTAATTTTCGTATTCCTCACTGCTGTTTTGAGATATGCCCCAAACGAATCCTGCGTAGAAAACTCTTTATTTTTGCCTTCCATTTAATTTCCTCCATTTTGATTTTTTATCTGAAAATGGAGGTTTCTGGCGGCGACCGGCAATGCGGTAATGGACCATTCGCCGCATAATATGACAAAATTCGCCAAAAAAATACCGCTGGATATATAATCCAACGGCTATCTGAATAATTATGAACAAATATTTCATATACTAATACGGTTAATAGTTCATATGGCACCGTATAGATATTGTATGATTTTTTACTCCTTTTTTTAGCGTTGCTACACTTTTTTGACTATTTTTTGATATTCCTTTTTCATTCCCCATGCTGCCCCAATTTCTGCAGCCACAAAAACACGCCAAAGCATCAGAATAGGCTGCTTTTTTTTATTAGCACTATTCCTGGTTTTGGCGTGTTTAGTGAACTATTATTTCACCTTTAATTGAGGGTTATGGCTCGTTTTCATTTTCCCCCAATAAATATAGTATTAATCAAAGTGAACTATTACACGTTACTGGAGGTGAACTATGGAGAGTTTTCTTTTACAACTTGGTTCCATTATTAAACAGGCAAGAATTGAAGAAGGGTTGACACAGGCACAACTGGCAGAAAGGGCCGATATAAGCACCCGTTATTTAATGGATATCGAAAATAAAAACGATATTCCCAGCCTAAAAGTTTTTATTGCTCTGATTCAGGCCTTACGGCTTCCTTTAGACCCGCTTCTGTATCCTGGCACGGAAGGCACTGAAAAACTGCACCGGCTTTTGTCACAGTGCAATAATAAGCAAATTACTGTCATTACCGCCATGACCCAGACTATGCTGGATGTGGATTTCTAACACTTTTATTATATCAAAAGCCGGATTACAAATTCTGACTTTTCTCATGCGTTTTTCATGTTTTTTTGTCAAAAATCCGGACAAATGATTCTGAAATCAAATGCCCGGATTTATCTCACCAATAAAGTTTCTTTCGCTCAATCTCTTTCAGGCAATACCATCTATGACTTCCTCCTCAATCCGCCTGAACACCGCATCAATTTCATGGTCCTTCACGTCCCATTTCTCCGCTTCATTAAATTCAACCATATCCTCTGCTCCCCATAAATCCTTGTGAACAATATAACCGCAAGACGGGCAAAAATTACTGTCTTCCGGTATGATCGCCTCACAAAGGGGGCACCTCCTATCTGGCCGGTAATTTACAAATATCTTCGAGATTGTTTTAAGCTGTAGCGCCGTCTGAATCATAAGCAGGATAACCACAGGACACTTCTTTTTCTGCCAAAACCATAATCCAGCCATTACCGGCAGACAAATCAAATTCAATATTCCACAGTGCATTGCTTCATCATAAATAACATCTATATTTCTCTTATTCATCATTTACCTCCGAATTTGTTTTCCGGGTACATTACGGTTCCTGTCACTTCCTGCATTGGAATAAAACCAAGCACTCTTGAATCTCTTGAATGATTCCGGTTATCCCCCAAAACATATACGCTCTCAGGCGGCACAACCCAGTCCCCTTTCTCATGCTCATACGGTTCTTTTATATATTCCTCCACTAAAACTTCTCCATTTACCCATATCTCCCCATCAGATACGAAAACTGTATCCCCCTCCACCGCGATAACCCTCTTAATGATCCGCTTATGAAGCACTTTGGAATCAATAACCACAACATCACCGCGCTGTGGTAAGATTCCCATTCTCACAACTACAATATCCCCCTGGGACAGTGCCGGTTCCATGGAACTTCCACTCACTGCCGCCAGCCGGTAATAATTGCTGACCCACAGGGCTGCCAATACGGCCAGCCCTATATTCATAACTACCATACATCTCCGCTTCGTTCTGATAACCAACCACCCTACTTTCTGCGGAACATATGATTGGTATTTTTCAGAAGTGCAATCTCTTCCTCATCCATCTCATATTCCTTTTCTAATTCATTATCTGTTTTAGAACCGTTTTCCTTCTTTATATCCCTTTTTACCATTTCCTCTTTTGTGATACCTCCTGGCCGTTCCTCATGATCTGAATCCGAAGCTGGAATTTCCTCACTATACGCCAGCACCGCCCTCGCAACATACCTGGCAATCTTCCTCCCCTGGGAGTTCAGTATTTGGGCAGCCAGCCGGTGCCGGTCATCGTCCGGATCAAACCGGATTGTAAATCTGTACTCATCTTTTTTTCCCATTTCTGTCCTCCCAGACTAACACGCATGGTCTGCCAGATACAGTTTCTTATAGCCCTTTGCATTCGCCAGCGGATCATCAATGATATGATACTCACCACGATACCGAATCCACACTTCTTTTATTACATCAGCTAAAAGCATGGAACCGCCGCCCACAAAAATGGTTGTGATGGAATTAAAATCAATTCCGATTTCCCGGAAAATCCCCAGGGTATTGACCACATATTCGTAAACCACGCTTCTAATTAAATCTTTTATCTCCGCTGACAGCGGGGAGTTTTTTTCCCGGATTACCAGGTCTATATCTGAGTCCTCCAAAAGAATATCAAGCTGTTTTCTCACCCGGTTCCGTATTTCATTGTACAGCGGTATAACTCCTTTTTCTAAAGAGTCAAATATCTCTGTATCCGGCTCCCCATAACGGAGCAGCAAATAATCCAGTGTAAATCCGCCAATGTCAACAATCAGTACCTTTGCCATCTGCCGCAGCTTCATATCCTTAGAATACATGACGGCCGCCGCATATGCCTGAATATAAGAAACAACATCACGGTAACAGATCAGATACTCTCTGCCACCATACCGGAAAGAGACCGGCTCTTCGTCTCTCCTGAAATAGTTTTCAAATTTCTCATATAACCCCGAAAAATCAGCCGGCGGAAGCCCCACAAGAAGCTCCACGCCAACCGGCCGGTTCGGCACCGGGCGGTAAATTCCCCTGTTCAGACGGTCCTCCAGTTCCCTTGCCACCCCCATGAGTGTCAGAATATAATACCGCTCGTCAAACGTCTTATCCTTCATATACGCAATCCGCCTGTTGGACGGAGTATAAAATTTCCCCTTATACTCCAGGACTTTCGTATCTATTTTGGGAGGCATAACCTCCATTACATTTAACCCGGACTGAAATACAAAATGCTCCGTCTTGATTTGCTTATTGCCTGTATCCACAGATATAACCATATAAGTTCTCCTCTCTGCTATTCCTATTGTTTTTCTTAAACGTATACAATACGTCCGGTTACAACTCTACTTTAATAAATTCGCCGGCTCTGTGTGAACCGTATTTTAAAAATAAATAAATTATTTTTCATCTTCTGTCCAGGCCTCCTGAAAATGCTGAAGAAGCTCCCTGCTCTCATCCTCGTAACCCCATAAAATGCCGCGTAAGGCCTTCAGCGCCTCGTTACGCCATCTAAAATAGGTCGCCCGGTTAATTCTCGGTATCTTAGGGAAATGCGGCTCTAAGTTGTCTAAAATCTCTGAAACATTCTCCGGCTTATAGGCCGATAAATACGTATAGTAAATAACCCAGTAGAATTTCTCCCCCTGGGGATGATAGCGCCTCATCAGTTCCACCGACTCGTCAATCAGACGCAGGAACTTATTAGAGCTGCTGATTACTTCCACCCGCCCCCGGATATTAGCCGCGTCTTCGTTCAGATCCATACCGGCTTCATATATCTGGTTTAGAAATTCGTCCACGTCGGAACCGTATTCAGCCTGGAATCTTCTCTTTACCTGCCCGATTTTGACCTGCATACGCCAGTTGACAGAGCGGTAGATTTTCAGCAGTGTAATAATGTCGTGATAGGCCTCGTTGTCCTTACCTGTATCTTTCTTTGTAATAATTCCTGATTTTCCCATGACTGCCTCCATTCATATATTGAATTGAAAATCCCCTCGTTCATGAGAATGAAATTAAAAAAGGCATTATAAGCCGGGTTTGACTTATAACACCTTTCGTACGCATTTTTCTTTATTAATAGTAACAAATTTCCTATTTTTATTTACGCCATTTTGCCTCTTGATTTACGCCATTTTTACGCCATTTTTTTAATAAATTACGGTATTTTATGATGATTTATGATACCTTCATGATTTTTCCTAAAACGCTGGAATCCCTGTAAAATCAAGCATTTTCAGGCTTCTTCGTCCCACTCGTAAGGCGTTGTCTGGTAAACGTAGAAATTCAGCCAGTTACCATACAGCGTATTCGCCGCATTCCTCCAGGAGAGCACCGGTACTGCGAAGGGATCGTTGTCCTCATAGTAATTGCATGGGAGCTCCGGATTGATTCCCTTTGTCAAATCCCTGTGATACTCATTGTTCAAAGTCATGCGGTCGTACTCCGGATGGCCCTGGACAAACACCTGGCTTCCGTCGCGCTTCATCACCAGATAGACGCCCGCCTCCTCCGACACTGCAAGAATCACCAGATCAGACACCTTCTCAATGTCCTTTCTGCGCACCTCTGTATAGCGGGAATGCGGGGCCATGATAAAGTCGTCCATGCTGCGCACCAGCGGCACCTTGCGGTCCAGAACCTTATGGCGGTAAATGCCGGAAAGCTTCTTTTCCCGTTTGTATTTCGGTATCCCATAATGGTAGTAGAGTCCGGCCTGGGCTCCCCAGCAGATATGTAAGGTGCTTGTCACGTGACTCTTGCCCCATTCCATAATCGCCTGAAGCTCTTCCCAGTAATTGACCTCCTCATACTCCAGGTTCTCCACAGGCGCGCCGGTGATAATCATACCGTCATACTTCTTATTCTTAATCTCGTCAAAGTAAACATAAAACTTGTTCAAATGGCTGGCCGACGTATTCTTCGACGTATGGGTGGCCAGCATCAGAAACGTGCAGTCCACCTGAAGAGGCGTATTAGAGAGCGCCCGCAGAAGCTGCGTCTCCGTGTCCTCCTTTACCGGCATCAGATTTAAAATAAGAATCTCCAGAGGGCGGATGTCCTGGCTCATCGCCCGGTCCTCCGCCATGATGAAGATATTCTCTTTTTCCAGTATCGCCTTCGCAGGCAGATCTTTTTGTACTTTAATCGGCATATTTTACTCCCCCAGCATCTTGATAAACTCTTCCTCGGATATGATCGGCACGCCTAAATCCTTGGCCTTCTTATTCTTGGAAGAATTGGACGCCACGTCATTGTTAATCAGATACGTTGTCTTCGAAGTTACAGAGCCTGTGGCCTTACCTCCCCGCACTTCGATGGCCTCCTGCAGTTCCTTTCGGTTGGCGAAATGTTCCACGCTTCCGGTGATCACGAAGGTCATGCCCTCAAAGATGGCCTCCTCCGTGGATTCCTCCTCCTGCTCAAATGTGAGTTCTGAGAGCAGATGGTCCACAATCTCCTGATTCTTCTCATCGTCAAAGTAGCGGATCCATGCATCGGCTAAGACTCCCCCGATTCCATCGACCTCGATCAGTTCTTCCGCTGTGGCATGACGCATGCGGTCAAAATCGAACTTAAACTTCCGGCACAGCATCTTCGCATTGGCCAGACCAATCCCGGAGATTCCAAGGCCGTAAACCATCCGTGCAAGCGTCGTGTGGGACGCGGTCTCTGTCGCCCGGATTAAATTATCATAGGACTTCCGGCCGAAGCCTTCCATCTGCGTAATCGTCTCCTCATGCCGGTCAAGATGGAAAATATCTGCAAACTCCTTAATAAATCCGGCGCCGATAAATTTCTCCAGAGTCGCCTCCGAAAGGCCGTCGATGTTCAGCGCGTCACGGCTGACAAAGAGGGCGAAGCTCTTGATGCGCTTGGCCTGGCAGTCTGGATTCGTGCAGTAAAGGCTGCGGACATCGCCTACCTGGCGCACCTCCGTCTTACCGCCGCAGACCGGACATTTCTCCGGAATCCGGATCTTCCCGCTTCTGGTCAGGTTATCGGCAATCTGCGGGATAATCATGTTGGCCTTATAAACCGTGATGGTGTCGCCCTCGCCCAGAGCCAGGGACTCCATAATGCTTAAATTGTGTACGCTGGCGCGGCTCACCGTGGTTCCCTCCAGCTCGACCGGTTCGAACACGGCGACCGGATTGATTAAACCGGTCCGTGACGGGCTCCACTCGATATATTCCAGCTTCGTCTCCTTAATCTCGTCCGCCCATTTGAATGCAATCGCATTTCTCGGGAATTTGGCAGTCCGTCCCAGAGATTCTCCGTAAGCGATATCGTCCAGAAGAAGCACCAGGCCATCGGAAGGGATATCGTAGCCGGAAACGGCTTCGGCAAACTCTTCCACCGCCTCCGGCAGCGTCTCCGCCGTAACGGTCTTGTACTCTACCACATCGAATCCCTGTCTCTTCAGCCACTCAAACTGTTCCTTCCGGGAGTTCTTAAAATCCACGCCCTCGGCCGTAACCAGGGCAAATGCCTCGAAATTCACGTTCCGCTCCGCCGTGATCTGGCTGTTCAGCTGACGGACCGAGCCGCTGCATAAGTTTCTGGGATTCTTATATTTGGCATCCACATCGTCGATGGCCTCATTAATCCGGTTAAATTCCGAATAACGGATGACGGCCTCGCCGCGCAGCACCAGTTCTCCCTGAAAGGAGATGGTGACCGGCACATTCGCAAACACTCTGGCGTTGCTGGTAATGACCTCGCCAATCTCACCGTTGCCGCGGGTAACGGCCTTCTTCAGCGTTCCGCCGCTGTAAGTGAGGACGACGGTCAGTCCGTCTAGCTTCCAGGAGAGAATTCCCGTCTGATCGCCCAGCCATTCCTGTAAATCGGCCGTACTCTTCGTCTTGTCCAGCGACAGCATGGGACTCTCGTGGCGCTCCTTCGGAAGTTCGGAGAGCACCTCATATCCTACGTTCTGTGTCGGGCTCTTGGACAGCACAACTCCTGTCTCCTTCTCCAGTTCCACCAGCTCGTCGTACAATTTATCGTATTCGTAGTTGCTCATGATCTCACGGCTTTCCTGGTAATACGTCTTCGCCGCGGCCGTGAGAGTGGCAGCCAGTTCTTTCATTCTGCTGATTTTCTCGTCCACTTACAATCTCCTTTTCACTGCGTTCTTTCCTTATTAATGCATGATTGCTGTATTGCTGTTTATGATCGATAGTTGGGTTCTGGTCCCACCTACTCTTCCTTATCATACCGGAAAAAGTGCCTCTCCATGCATCACTTCCGCTTTCCAGGGGCTTTTTTTCGTTTATCCGTCCGAACTTCCGGATTATCATTCCGGCTTTTTTCTTTTTTTGTCCGACCCTTTTCATTCACCGTCCGGTCTTTTAAGGAGAGGCCGGATGTATTTTCCAGCCGGCGCATCAGCTCCGCATATTCCTTCTTTGACACTGGCCGGGATTCGCCTGCCTTTAGATCACCCAGCTCTATATTCATGATTCTGACACGCTTCAGTTTCCGCACCTTGCAGCCCAGCTGCTCGCACATCCTGCGGATCTGGCGGTTCAGTCCCTGGGTCAGTATAATACGGAACGATTTTTCTCCCGTCATCTCTGCGAAACACGGCTTTGTCGTCACATCCAGCTCCGGAAGAAAGACTCCCTTTTTCATCTTCTGAATAAATTCCGGTTTCACCGGCCGGTCTATCCACACAAGATACTCTTTCTCATGGCCGCTGCTGCCGCGCATCATACGGTTTACCAAATCGCCCTGGTTGGTCATCAGAATCAGCCCTTCCGAATCCTTATCGAGCCGGCCCACCGGATAAATCCGCACAGGGCAGTCCACCATGTCCACAATGTTGGGAGCACGGTCCTTGTCCGAGGTGGTGCAGACGATTCCGCACGGCTTATGCACCGCTAAGAGCACCCGGTCCGGTTTCTCCTCGGCGCCCTTTGTTCCTGCCGCAATTGTCCGTCCATTACAGACAACTGTTTCTCCATTTTTTATCTTCTGTCCCGGAACGGCGGTTCTTCCGCCGACCGTTACCTTACCTTCTTCTATCAGCCGGTCTGCTTCCCTTCTGGAGCAGATTCCAGCACCGCTTAAGAATTTATTCAGGCGAATTCCGTCATCTCCCATGTCCTGTCTCCTTTTGCTCATTAAGTAAAAATTATATCATTGTTCCATGGCAGAAGTCAATTTATTCTGGGAAACGATTTGCGGAATTTTCCAATTTATCCGCGTGTCACGTACGTCTTAACGGAATACGGCAGAAGCCCCCATGCCGCTTCTTCGCGGCACGGGGGCTTCTGCCCGTTTATCCTCGGTTATCACACCACACGGAATCACCATATTGAAACGCTCGGTCCGCACAGGCGGAACACTGCCTCCATGAAGAAATAATCTCCATAGATCATATGGATGTGGTGCTCACTCCCATGGTAGGCGGCCGTACAGTTTTCTAGTATACATTCCTCTTCCCTGCTCCAGCTGCATCGTTGCTCATACAAAGTTTTCAACAGCCTGAGTGCCTGCTGCAAATACGGTTCACCATCTTTTTCCTCCAGCTGTTCCGCGATCTCGATCATCCCACTGGCTGCGATAACTGCCGCTGCGCAATCCTCCCAAGCCGGAACCTCCGGTTGTTCAAAATCCACAGGGATCAGACCGCTTTCTGGTATCCTGCGGATAAAGTAATCCGCCGTTTTTCTGGCCGCCTGCAAATACCGTGCTTCCCCGGTATGGCGCGCACTGATGGCAAATCCGTAGATCGCCCAGCCCTGACCTCTCGTCCAGGAAGAGTCTTCCCGAAGGCCCTGGCCCCCATGTGCCCTCACCTTTCGCCCCGTCACCGGATCAAATTCCACGATATGGCTGCAGGAGCCATCCGGTCTGAAAAAGGTCCGCAGTACTGTGTCCGCGTGAAGCATGGCCACACTGCGGTATCTGGGATCTTCAAGCTCCTCTGAAGCCCAGTAAAGAAGCGGAATATTCATCATACAGTCAATGATAGCGAGTCCTGCCGCATTCCCGCCAAAGGAGCTCTCATTCCATGCCCGGATATACCCTCCATTTAAGTTAATCCTTCCGGCCAGCAGATTAGCGGCATGCAGCCCACGCCTTCGAGATAGCGGATCTCCGGTCAGGCGGTAATCCGCCACCGCGGTGGGCAGCCACATAAAGCCTGTATCATGGTGAAGCCCTTCGTACAGTTCAAAACACCGGTCCAGCTTCGCCTCCGTTTTACGTGCAATGGCGGCATAATGATCATCCCCTGTCGCCTGAAACATCAGCCACTGAATACCGCCCCAAAAGCCATTAGTCCACCAGTTTATTCCATTTCCCATATCCCAATCGACAGAATTGTCCGAACGGTCGTCGTGTCGTCCATTTATCGTAGTATATGGAATTTTATCGGCGGAAACATCGCTGACCCACGCCATCTTTTCTATAAGCTTTTGCCTGGCTTCCTCCAGCCAGGCACGGTTCTGTTTCAGTCCTGCCAGCATCTCCACTCACCCCTTTTTTTCATTATCCCGGCTCTCCAGGCTCAGTTCTTCCATCAGTGCCAATCCCAGAAATCCAGCGGTATACTGGCACGCCATCCGGAAAAACGGCCGGTATGATACTCCTGACATGGGACCCGACACCGGCACTCCGCCGCGTCCATCCCGGTCTGCTCCTTTATACTGGCTGTTAATCAGCCAGCTGAGGCCCTTTCTGGCCGTCTCCAGATATTGGGTATCCCCCATCATTTTATAGAGCCGGTAGAACATCACGGTCCACACCGCAGTCCCTTTCTCCGCGATTCCGTTTACCGGATCTGCCTCGCTGAAACGATACCACCAGCTGCCGTCTTCATTCTGATACTTCATTAGAACAGAAGCCATACGGCGGCATTTTTCCAAGTATTCCTCTCCCAGTCCCATACGAGCCGCGGATGAGATTCCCATCATGGCCCAGCCGGCGCCCCTCGTTAAGTCAAACGGCGGTTCCACCAGCCGGCTGTGCCGAAAATAATTGCGGGCCCATGTGCC
The DNA here is from genome assembly GCF_046966825.1 of Hungatella sp. NCBI lineage: Bacteria > Bacillati > Bacillota > Clostridia > Lachnospirales > Lachnospiraceae > Hungatella > Hungatella sp. The sequence goes on from NZ_JBKVCZ010000003.1 coordinate 94,906, forward strand.
ATCTGGCATCTCAAAATACCGGATCAGCTGGTCTATGTATTTGCGGCCGATCTCTGCAATTCGGGGATCTCCGGTGCCCAGATACAGCTCTGCGATTCCCTCCATGCCAAACCCCGCCTCATCCATGGTGTTTGTCTTCCAGCTCTCCGTCACGGCAAAGTAGTCCTGCTGGATGATCACATCCTGTTCCAGCAGACGCCCCGTGGCTTCTGCCATGATCCTGCAGAATTCCAGATAGCGCTTATCACCCGTGGCACGGTACAAAGGCATCATTCCCCAGCCGGCCTGGAACAATCCGTCCGGCGGGGAGTATTTCAGTTCATAGCCATGCCTGTTGTTGACCGTATCGTGATCCATCCGGCACAGGAGCAGCCCATAATTGGGCTTTTGGGGATTCAGTTCCTGGTTATTTACGCACAAATCCCCCATTGAAACGGCTGTTTCCAAAAGCCTGTCTGAGCCGTACTTTTCGGACATCTCCGGTATATCCCTGGCCCTCAGCAGCGTCTGCATCGTGGGGCCGAAGGTCCAGAGCCAGTTTCTCTGGCGGAACGTCCTGGCATCGTAATCGTAAAAGAGAAAGGTTCCTCCCGGTACCGCACTATACGGGTTTCGGTTCCGGGATTTCATTATGAAATCCAGATCAGCATCCAGGGCAGTTAAAAGAATTTCTCTGGACAGGTGGACCGGGACTTCGCTTTCCGAATCTCTCCCGACGCGGTTCCCTGGTTCTGCCTGATAGACGGAATCGAAGTCAAAATCCGTCTCCCACAGAAGCCTCTCAGAGCCGTCCACGACCTTCCATACAGCCATGCGTCCCTTCCACTGATCGCTCAGAAGCCTGATCTCCTCTTTTATCATCTCTGTTCCGGTTGGATATCTTTTTCTCATGTAGAATTCTGTTACCCTGGCCTGCGGATTATCGTAATGGAACATGTTTTCCCACCATTCCAGATAACAGCCCGGCACTACGACCTTAGATGACAGGGGAAAACGCTGCTCTCTGTGATACATGGGGTTCATCGCCCAGGTCCCATAAAAAACATCTTCAAACAGGAGAACTCCCTCCATCGTCTCATCATATTCAAAATCCACAACCGGAAATAAATAGTTAAAATTATACATGCCCTCGTACTTAGTCCCATACAGCCGGCTCTTTCTCCCCGGATCACGGGGGGACGTGTCACTCTCCTTCACTACCGGCTCATTGCGGCCGCTGTAAATCCGCAGCTCATACCAATCAGCATTCTGCTCTGTCGGAACTTCTATTTGTATAACTCTGTTTTCAGCCATGGCGCCTCCGTTCTTTTTAGCTTTGCAAGGATATAAAATGCGTTGGCATACTGTGTTGCAATCGTCAGATAGGACATACAGGTGATTCCGGATTTGATTCCTGCCGCCTTTATTCCACCGTAGCCCATTCCCGGTCCTCTGTGGATATTAGCTTCACACCAGACCATCGCCCTGTCCGCGGATTCCAGAAGCTCCTTCTGTGATTGATCCAGCATGCAGATATCATAGAACAGATAGGCCAGAATAGCCGTCGCTTTCTCGCAGATCCCCGTTCCCTCCCTGTCCTTCTGTTCAGGAACTCCATGATAGCCCAGAATATAACTGAACGATCCATCCTCATTCTGTTCTTTTGCGGTCAGGAGCGCCAGTTCGACAGCTTCTTTTAAATACCGTTTTTCCTCCGTCCCTCTGTATGCTGCCAGCAGCCCCTCAATCGTCCAGCCCAGCCCTCTTGTAAAAATGACCTCGTCTACCCCGGCGGCCGGATCATAATTCTGACCGTAAAAGCCATTGTCCAGACGGTATTGGCGGATAAAACGATCCATGAAAAAGCGGCTGTCCTCCGTAAACTCATTGGTACAGTTCAAGCGGTCATACTCCGTAAATCCTTCCGGAATAAACGCCGTGTCAATAATGGAGTAATTTCCCCAGGTACCATCTGTGAGATCGTAATCCAACGGCAGATAATCCCGGTCCGGCAGATAGATGGAATTCTTTACCCAATCCAGTGCCAGTCTGGACGCTTCCAGATACCGCTGCTCACCGGTCAGTTCATAAAGCGGAATCAATGCCCATTTAACAGCAAAAGAAGCATCATTCGGTCCTAAGTAGCAGTCATAGGAATGTGCCGGATGCCCCGGATACTCCCATCTGGCAGTCAAAGCCCCATAGACCTCGCTGCCCTCATCAAGGATCTGAGTGCGCAGAAATTCTTCTCCGACCTCTCTGGCAAACTGTAAAAACTGCGCTTCTTTTTCCGGGTAGAGGCCGCTTTTGATCAGCTCTGCCATGCACGCCACCACCACGGCATTGTCCCACAGCCAGTTGACCAGCCGTGGACACTCGTCATCGTAATCGTAAAGCGTCCAGCAGGCCCCTTTAAAGGGCGACTGTCCCGGCCCCTTAATCTGTATATTAAAAAGAAACTGAGCGGCATCCAGCAGAGGATCCGTCTTGTCCGCAATCCAGGCAGTTTCCTGCAGCTTATAGTCAGCAGCTATAGTTTCGGCCTCCTCTTCATACAGCAATTCGATCTCTTTTATCCGCACCTGTCCCTTATACGCGAAGGCATTTTCCCCTGCCTCACACGCGCCGGCCGGATACGTTACCGCAGCGTTCAGTCCTTCTACTTCCTCCGGCTCTGTCCCCAGATACTGGTTCAGCACCACCACGCTCCGGCCGCTGACCACCTCCATGGTCAGACGGACCGCAGACAGTCTGTGGTATTCCTCCGGCGAAATTTTAAATCTTATGTAACGAAAACGCTCTCTGGAAAGCGCATATGCATCAGGAAGAATCGTCTCCTTCAGTTCTGCGGACTCAAATGCCCTCTTTATGTTCTTCATCATCCCATTCCTCTCTCTACTTTAAATTACTGTCATAATAGTCCTGCATCTCGGTAATCACATCGGCGAATGCCGGAACATACGTATTCTCTATGTAGTCCACGAATTCCTCGCGTGTGCTGTTTCCGATGATATATTTTGCGCATGCCTCATCCAGCTTGGACCCCAGTTCCGGATTATCCTTCATGAGTTTGGAATAGGAAGTCAGAACCTGGATCGTCGGAATATATGCCATTTCTACATTGTTCCGATACGTTGTTTCCATATTTATGTAGGCATCCTGATTTTCCGGTGAATCACCTACGGCTACCAGACGCATGCCATCCAGTGCCGTAATAAAGGTAAAGTATTTGGAAACGTACTTCAGGCTGTTCTCATACTGGTCATCCTTATAGTTAATTTTGGCCAGCGTACCATCCTCTGTCGTCGTAAAGCTGTCATAGGTAATTCCCTGAATACCGATATTCATCAGGGTCCGTCCCTCTTCTGAATAACACCAGTCGATAAACTGAAGCACACGGTCTATCTGACTGCAGCTGCTGGAAATGGCATATCCGCCCCAGGTTGACGCGGTCGTCTCATAGTAGCTCTGTGAGTTCTCATCCTTTTTCAAAGGATATATAAATCCAAGCCTGGAATCCGGAAATGCACTTTTCGTCCCCGTATACACATCCGTGCTGAATAGAGAGACTGGTTTGATGTACAGGGAATCGATTCCGGTCTGTCCAAATTTGAACTTATCGGTCTCCGCATAGCCCTGGTTTGTATACCACTCAGGATCCAAAACTCCTTTCTCATACATCCTGCGGAAGAAATCCATCATATCGTAATATCCCGGCTGATCCTGGATTATCGTTACCTTTCCATTCTCATCCGGACAAAACGACTTATGCAGGTTGAAAGCACTGTAAAACACAGAAAGGTTATTATAATTATAATTGTCATTTACATTTGTCATGGAAAAACCGTATGTATTGTCCTGTCCGTCTCCGTCCGGATCCTCAAAGGTAAACGCCGTCGCCACCTTTTCAAACTCCTCTATTGTCTCCGGCATCTCCAATCCCAGCTTATCCAGCCAGTCCTGGCGGATCACCGCTCCATTGAAGTTCTCCGCGTGAGGCCGCGGAAATGCGTACAGTTTCCCGGAAGTGGGGACAACCCCCGCCTTCAGCTGGTCCTCCGTCGTATTGGCCGTGACATTGGGAAGATCAGGCAAATACTCATCGAGCGGAATCAATAGTCCGTCGTCCGCCCATTTATAAAAGGATGAGTCTGTGGTTTCCTGGAGGAAGACAATATCCGGCAGTTCTCCGGAAGCCATGATCACATTCAGCCTGTCCAGATAATTATTAATCGGCGGAACTTCGATCTCCAGCTTAACATTGGCCGCTTTTTCGATGGCATCAATAACAGGATTATTATCCACCTGGAACTGTGCATCCACACTGGTCACGATCCGGATGGTCGCCGGCGCCTCTGCATTTCCGGCCATCTCCGTCTCCTTTTTGCCGCAGGCGGAAACGGATACCGCCAGCACCGCCGCCATCGTTAAAAAGCCCGCCTTCTTCATCCTTCCCTTTAAACTCTTTTTACCATTCATTTTTCTGTTCATTTTTTTATCATTCATCATCTGCTTCTCCTTCTCCATTCTTATTCTTTTACTGCCCCCATTGTGAGCCCGGATACAAAGTAACGCTGCAAAAACGGATACATACAGATAATTGGGATGATGCTCAGCATCACCGTAGCCATCTGTAAGCTGAACGGAAATACCGTCCGTTCATTAGCCGCCATCATTTCCGACATATTTCCTTCCAAAATCATCTCCCGCAGAACCAGCTGCAGGGGCCATACCGACCGTTTCGTCGTATAGATAATCGCCTTGAAAAACTCATTCCAGTTGACCACCGCGTACATCAGAAACATAGTGGCAATCGCTGGTTTGGACAGCGGGAGCACGATGTGAAACAACGTCTGGAAATCATTGGCCCCGTCAATTGTAGCCGCCTCCGTCAGGCTCTCCGAGATACTGCTCAAAAAGTTCTTCATCAGTATGATGGAATAGGCCCCATTTACGGAAGAGAGAATCAGCGCCCACAGCGAGTTAATCAGATGAAGCTTCTGCATGACGAAATACTCCGGTATGATTCCTCCCGAGAAAAACATGGTAAAGATATACAGCAGCATCACGGCTTTCGTTCCCTTTAAATTCTTTTTCGTAAGAGGATACGCCGTCATCACCAAAACCAGTACCTGGAGCACGGACCCCACCAGTACAATAAAGATAGAATTTATAAAGCCCGTAGTCAACAGCGGAAATCCAAGTGCTTCCGCATACGCTTCCATCGTTACATTTCTCGGCATCAGACTGACCGGATTTTTCAGATAATCCGCATACGGCGTGATGGAATATGTAAATGTATACCAGAACGGAAGGATACAGAGGATTGCAAATACCAGCACAAACAGGCAGATTACAAAATCATACATGGAAAAGCCCTTCAGTTTTTTTCTTTTCACCACATGCCATTCCCCCTTTCAATAGATTCCTTTCTGTCCCATCATATTGGCCAGTTTATTGGAACCCACGACCAGAATGAAACCGACAATTGCTTTGAACAGGCCGACAGCGGTGGCATATGCAAATTCCCCCATCACCATGCCCACCCGGTAGGTATACGTCTCAAACACATCGGATACCTGCATGTTAACCGAATTCTGAAACAGAAACATCTGCTCAAATCCATTTTCCATAGCCTTGCCGACCGTAAGGATCAGAAGCACGACGATGGTCGCCGCGATTCCCGGCAGTGTAATATGGAGGATTCTCTGAAAATGTGACGCCCCATCTACCATGGCCGCCTCGTAAAGAGACTGGTCGATGGCCGTCAAAGCAGCCAGATACACGATGGTATTCCAGCCCGTGTCCTTCCATATAGTAGTGATCACGATGAGGGGGCGAAACCATTCACTTTTCCCCAGAAACATGATCGGCTCTATCCCCAGACTTTTGAGCAGTTCATTTACCAGGCCCCCGTTGGTAGACAGCAGGTTTGTGGTTATCGATACCAGAACCACCCAGGATATAAAGTATGGAAGATAGACTGCGGTCTGTGTAATCTTCTTAAATCTCTTATAGCGGATTTCATTCAGCATGATTGCAAGAATGATTGGTACCGGAAAACAAAATACTATTTTTAACAGATTCAATACAATAGAATTTTTTAATACATTATAAAAATCCGGTGAAGCGAACAGCCTTTTAAAATGTGCAAAGTCATTCCAAGGGCTTCCTAATATCCCGTCCCGGAAACTGAAGTCTTTAAACGCCATCAGGATTCCATACATTGGTGCATATTTAAACACCAGTAACAGTACGATTCCCGGCAGCATCAGCAGATACAGATACTTGTTTCTCCAGATATAACTGCATGTGCTTCTGACTCTGTTTTCCGGCCGGGGGCTTGTCATTAACTTCATTGCCCCTTCCTCCTTAACAATACAGATTGTGATTAAAACGAAATGCCTTGTCCATGGCTGGCAATTTCATCTTAAGCCCCTGCCGCTCAAATGTATATAATAAAAAGTGCAATTGACAAAACTATTACCTCCGCCAGGCCGTCTTACACAGCCGGACAATGAATAAAAATGTGATTCACAAATCTATTACTCCGCCAATTTTCCCCGTGAAACCGATGTTTTCTATATTTATATCCATTTTTCATGCCTGTGGGAATGTTTACTTTTATTCCCCCAAATGATATAATTCAGGCACAGAATCACAGAGAAAAGCTACAGTTTTATTCATCAGAAACGGGGGGAGTTTCCATGAAGCATCAGTCTTTTTCGTCCAGAAAATCTGCGCAGAAACAGTTTGTACTTTTGCTGACTCTGACCCTATGCCTTATTCTCATCCTCAATCTGCTGCTTTACAACCACCGGGCTCAGCAGCTCTATACGGAGCAGCTGAAAAAGGATAATTACAATACAGCTCTGCAAATCTCACGGGAATTTGACGCTTCCATGGATCTCATGCGTACGGCCTGCTGGAACATGGTACATAACAACCGGGAATTCATCCGCATTGTGGAGACATATGACAATTCCTTTGAGCACAAAACTGCGCTCATGTCCTACCTCTCCTCCATGCTTCCAGTCAATGAATACTTTGATTCGGTCTATCTCTATCTGCCCAATTATCAGACGGTTTTGTCAACCGCCATGGGCGCTATGCCCTTTGACCGCTTCTTCGATCCCGTTCCCATTAACGATATGCTGTCACAGGACAAACGAACCAGTCTGCGCACACTGTACAGCCGCTCCACCCCCCATGTGCTCGGAGGACAGAATATATCCTCAATCGTCATGAAGGTTCCTTCCTCCGACGGCTACTCTCAGAGCTGTCTCGTGGTCAATATCAACTTCTCCAGAGTTGTCTCGGAGGAGCTGGTACGCAAATACTGTGTATCCGGCAGTGAACAGTTGTCCATGTTCGACAGTCAGGGCACGTGTATCTGGGGAGAGGGAACACTGCCCTCATCCAGTGAGAGTACTGTCCTCCTCGATCAGACGGTCGTGACAAAGCTCATCAGCGAAAATACAGGACTCCTCTATCTCTTTGAAACCCCTGCTCCGTCCGTCCTCTTCGCAGGCCTCGATATCTATTATATACTGTTTGTCGCCACTCTGTTTCTGGCTGCACTTGCCATTATCCTGTATGCATTTCTTCGCCTGTTCCGTCCGCTCCGAAGGATTCTTTCGTCTATTATCTCATCGGAGCCGGCCCAGACTGGAGAATTTGAAGCACTTGACAATTACATTGGGCGTATGAAAATAGAAAATCAGACGATGAGAGTTCATTTAAAAGAAGCACTTCCTATCTACCGGAATCACCTTTTAACGGAAATCATAACGCTTCCGGACTGGTCTCTGGACGAGATGCTGGAAAAGCTGCGCTATCAGGATATCTATTTAAAGCTGGAGAACTATATCGTAATGACGCTGAAACCGGCTGTAAACCAGTATACGGAAGAAGAGAAATGGCAGGTCAAGCTGAAGACACTATCCGTCTTAAGCCAGCTGTTTTCGGAATCGGCCTCCGGCTTCTACGCCGAAACGGAAAAGGATGCAATCAGCATTGCGCTTCACTTACCTGGAGATGAGGAGGAAGAAACGAAAATAGGAGCCGCGGCCGAATTTGCCGAAAATCTCTGCCGTGGAATCCGTCAGCAGACAAATGTTCAGACCAATATCGGCATTGGCCGTTTCGTCACCAAGATTCAGCTGCTCTATAAGAGCTATGCGGACTCGGTCACGGCGCTGAACTTCGTCACCACATTCGACTCTCCCGTAATTAACATCTATCAGATTCAGAAAAATGTAGGAAGCGCCTTTGAATATCCCTATGAAAAAGAACGGCGTTTCACCCATTTTGTCAGTCTCGGGCTGTACGAAGAGAGCCTGGAAGCACTTCACGCTATCTTCGTGGAGCTGAAGCAGTACCGCCATTTGAAAAAACAGGAGATCACCTTCGTCTTTTTTCAGCTTCTCTCCAGTCTCTATGGGGTGATTTATGAAAATAAGCTGGATATCGGAGACTTTCCTATTTCAAAGATGCCCGCTCCATATATGGACGGCATCTATGATCTGGATAAAATTGAAGCAGAAATTACGGACATGGTATGTAAAATCATCAGCTCTGTGGAACGCCTGTCCTGCACCTCTGATGATCCGGAGATCATCGCTTACATCAACGACCATTTCACGGAAAATCTGCAGATGGTCGATCTGACGGAACATTTCAACTACAACCGTTTCTACATCAGCCAGATTATCAAGGAGAGAACCGGTTACAACTTTAATGATTATGTAAACCGTAAGAAAGTGGAATTATCCAAAAAGCTGCTGTCTGAGACCGACCTGTCCATCAAGGACATTGCGGAGCAGACAGGCTTCAGCTACTCCTACTACTTTTCGAAGATCTTTAAAAAATACGAGGATATGACACCGGGAGAATACCGGGAGGCGGAGAAGAAAAGCGGGATTTAACAAATATTCAGGCCGCGTCCCATATTGTCAGACATATGGGACGCGGCCTGGAATTCTGCTCTCCTACAAAAACGCTCTTGCTATAGTCGTGAACAAAAAGCATACAACAATTCCCGTAACCGTAGGAACCAGGAAGGAAGCAACCGTCCACTTCACACTCTGGGTCTCTTTTTTTATTGTAAGACAGGTGGTGGAACAGGGCCAGTGCATCAGGGAGAACAGCATGGTGCTGACAGCCGTGATCCAGGTCCAGCCGTGGCTCACCAGAAGATCTCTTAGTACTGACAGATCGCTGATATCCAGCAGACTTCCCTCTGCCATATAGGCCATGATGATGATCGGCACTACGATCTCATTTGCTTGTGTCAAGACATACATAAAAAAATTATCTTCCTAATTAACGGAAGTTCCAATTTATTTCAATTACATGGTCAGATTGAATCCGTATCTCCTGGATCAGTGCTACCAGCAACTCTCTTGACAGTGTTTCCACGAAGGCATACCGTCCCAAGTCATGTTCCTCCACTTGCGCCAATTGTTCAACGTTTTGTAATTGCCGAAACAATTCTTCTTTCTCCGCTTGAAGTGCTGATATCTGTTCAGCAATTTTCTTCTTTTCCATAATAAACTGTTCGCGGTCAATCAAGCCACCTGCAAATCGTTCAAACTGTATCATCTGATTAGATTTATATTTACCCATTTGTCCATCTATTTTTTCAAGGTTCTGTCTGATCGTTGTTTCCGATCCGCTCTTATCAGATGGCTTATTTTCCTGCATAAGCTGAATTTGATACTTCAAAGCAGAAAGAACCGTCTGCTCTAATTCTTTTCTCTCTATACGAATTTCCGCACACAGCGAATCAGGTTCAAATCTTCCGGTGACGCATCGAAAATACGGATTTTTACAATCAATCCGGTCTAATGCTTTTCCACATATTCCACATTTCAAAAGGACTCTTAATGGTTCCGATGGAGTTACTTTATTCCGATTTCCGCGTCGAACCAGCGCTTCCTGAGCCTGCCCAAATTCTTCTCTTGTGACAATGGCATCCATTGCATTCTCCACTCGAATCCACTCTTTACGGTCATTTAGTTTTATCTTTTTTGTAGAAATATCAATGCGCTGCTTCTTTTTGCTAACCAGAACACCGGTATACCTTTCATCACGAATGATAGCCGCTATCCTGGCCTGCGTCCAGATATTGTGTTCTGTTGCCGTAGGGCATTGAAAATGTTCGTCCATTTTTTTCTGTTTCCGGTAACTCAGCGGGGGTAAAATCCCCTCTTTGTTAAGCAGGACGGCAATCTGAAGCGTCTTAACTCCTGAAGCAGCAAGAGAAAAAATACGTTTGACTATGCCTGCGGCTTCCGGATCTATTTCCAGACCACTTTTAGAATCCTTTGACTTCTGATACCCATAAAATGCAAAACTGCCTGCATAATGGCCGCTCTTCATTTGCTCCTCTTTGACACTGCTGATCTTCTTTGATAAATCCCGGCTGTACATTTCGTAGACCATTGCTTTTAGAGATACATCCAAACCAATGGTACGTCCTGCATTATCATTACTGTCATACCCCTCATTAACTGCAATAAACCGGACGCCGAGGAAGGGGAAAATCTGATCCAGATAGTTTCCTACTTCAATCAGATTCCGGCCGAAACGTGAAAAATCCTTGACAATAATACACTGTACTTCTTTACCGGCCAGTTTCAGAAGCTTTCCAATACCCGGCCGGTCGAAGGTCGTTCCTGACCAACCATCATCCTGAAATTCCAAAACATTCCAATCTTTGAATTCCTGTTTGCTCCGGATATAATGGTATAGAAGATCACGCTGGTTTTGAATTGTGGCGCTTTCGCCCAGATTTTCGTCCTCATTTGACGCCCTGGTATATAAAGCCAATGTATTCATACCTGCACCCCCTCTGTATAGCTTATGAGGGTTTGATACTCGTCTTTAAAATTCCATGTAATATGAACGTCATTCCGTCCCTCTATTGTGATATGATGAATCAATTCCAAAACCATAGCCCGGGAAAGCTGCTTTACTCCATCATATTTGCGGCAAGCCTTTATCCATTCGTTTTCAGGAGAGAGCGTCTTTGCATAAACCACCTGCTCAGCAAGAAGCTGTTCCTGTCTTGATAGTAATTCCGCCGCCTGTACATCGTATCGCTGTTTCATATACAAATATTCTTCATCACTGACCACATTATCATTATAACTTTCAAACAGGGCAGCACGTCTTGCCATATTTTTAGAAATCGCTGTTTGAATCTCAGCCAGGGAACTTTCCAGTTTCCGCTTTGTCTTTTGGTATTCCGGCTGTGCCTTCAACCTTCTCAAAAGATTTTCCTGCTCAATTGTAGCCGCAATTTGAATACGGATACTTTTAAGAATAATGTCAAACAGCTCCTGTTCACCAATACTTTTCAAAGTGCAGCCGCTCATACCTTTGCTGGCTTTACGAATACGACAGCAATATGTATAGCGAATATGTCCTTTGCGGGAGCAATTTTTATACCGCCCCATAGTCCGGCCACAATCTTTGCAGTATACCATACCAACTAATAGATTCTCTGTTTTCGGAAGCTGCCTTTTTTCTGTATTCTTCGTCTTCGCTTCACTGTTTATTCTTTGTACACGATTCCAGGTATCCTCGTCAACAATGGGTGTATGCGTATTGCGTACAATAATCCAATCCTGTCGTTCCATTTCTTTGCGCGGAATCCCTTCACACAAGGAACGTATTTGCTTTCCCTGTGCCATATGTCCCGCGTAAACCATATTATTTGTAATATTTTTGACCGTTTGTGCCACCCACCGCGTTCCTACTGTACGGGGCGAATCTTTTTTAAATTCCCCTCTCAAAAAGCGAACCATTGTAGGACACAGGATTTTCTGCTCATTCAGCCTTTTGGCAATTTCGTCATATCCCAGTCCTTCCAGACGCCATGTGAAGATATCTCGCACGATAGGGGCGGTTTCTGGATCTATGATAAGATGGTTTTTATCCTCCGGGCTTTTTAGATAGCCATAGGGCGTCCATGAACCAATAAATTCTCCCTTTTCCTGTTTACGTCTAAGCGCAGTGCCGGACTTTTTAGAAATATCCTTAGCAAATAAAGAGTTTACAATATTCTTCAGTGAGACGACCATTTCATCACCGTCTGCACACTTCAAGGTGTCATAGCAGTCATTGACTGCCACGAATCGAACCCCAAGAAACGGAAAAATCTTTTCCAGATAATATCCTGTTTCTACATAGTTGCGTCCAAAACGCGACAAGTCCTTCACCACGATACAATCAATCTCGCGGCGGCGGACAGCTTCCATCATACGTTCAAAATCCGGGCGGTCGAAGTCCGTACCGGTCGCTCCATTATCACAGAATATACCAACTAATTTCATGTCCTGCTGTGTTTTTACATATTGTTCTAAAAGGCATTGCTGCATTTGAATAGAATCACTGGTGTGATATCCATTATCCTCTTTAGAGAGCCTCACATATAGACCGACACAGTAAACCCGCTCAACCAGTACCGGAGCAGCAGGCGATACCGTCTGTTTTCTGCTCACTCTCGCCATATCAGACCACCTCCTTTACACCAGAGGCCTGAATCATGGCAAGCGCACGCTCATAGTCGGCCTGATAACGAAATTCGATTTGCAGGCGGTAGTCCTCGTATACGAGAATTCGTTCAATCAGGGTAACGACCATACGGCGATCCAGTGTATCAATGTTCTGATATGCCCTGAAATGTTCAATCCACTGGGAATTTACAGACTGATTTTGCAGAATGCTTTCAAGCTCATCTTTTACTTTCACTTCTTCGCTCCGGGCTTCCTGCATTTTTTTATCATATACAGCCTTTAACTCCAGATATTCCGACTTATCAATCAGACCGTCTGCCAGAGCTTCATAAAGGGTAGCTTTTAATTTCTCATACCTTTTTATTTCTTCCTGTTTACTGACAAGACGGGCATCTGCTTTCTGCACCTCTGCCCTCTGTAAGGGCAATCCAGCCAAAAATTCCAGTGTCTTTTCTATCTCAAGGACAGTTGAAATATGTTCCTTTAAGGACATGAGCACCGAATCTGCAACTGCTTGCTCCGGGATTCGATGGCTGCTGCATCCTTTTTTTGCACGATTGGTACAGCACATATAGTAGCTGTAAGTTTTGCCAGCCTTGCAAACACCATTTTTAACCATGTTTTGACCACAATCACCACAGAAGATCAGACCTGAAAAAAGAGAGACAGTATTCTGATCTGGCGCAACACGGGTGTCCTGCAATAGGAGCCGCCCTACAGCAGAAAATTCTTCTATTGTCACAATAGGCTCATGATTGTTTTCGATCCTTACCCACTCGTTATTCGGCTTTTCGATTGTCTTTTTTACCTTATGATTGGGTGTTGTACGTTTCCCCTGTACTAATGTACCGATATAAAATTCATTGCGCAGAATTCGGCCAACGGCTACTGCTGTCCATTTTGCCTTCGTACTGACCTGGAAGCCGGTACGGTATGCCATACCGCAATTTTTTTTATACTCCATCGGGGAGAGGATGCCAAGCTCATTCAATCGATCCGCAATACGCTGCTGGCTTAGGCCGTCAATCTTCCATTTGAAAATATCCCGCACCACATTGGCTGCAAATTCGTCTACAATGAGTTTATGCCGATTGTCAGGATCTTTTAGATAGCCATACACGGCAAAAGAGCCAACGAAATCTCCTTTTTTTCTTTTGACTTCAAGCTGGCTTCTGACCTTGATAGAAATGTCGCGGCAAAAGGCGTCATTAACCAGATTTAAAAAGGGCAGTAAAACATTATCCGACTGGCTGCGGCCTTTAGCGCTGTCAAAGTTATCATTGATAGCAATAAAGCGAACGCCGTACTCTGGGAAAATCTGATCGATATAACGCCCTGCTTCAACAAAATTTCTTCCAAAACGGGATAAATCTTTGACAATAATACAGTTGATTTTTCCACTCTTTACATCTTCCATCATCTTTTGAAAAGAGGGCCGGTCAAATGTCGCACCGGAATATCCATCGTCAATCTGTTCGTCGACAAGCTGTATGTCCGGTTTATCTGCAAGAAAATGCCTGATCAAATCCCGTTGGTTTGCTATGCTGTCGCTTTCCACTTTATCGCCATCTTCTTTAGATAGGCGCAGGTATGCGTCCGCACGATATATTCTATTATCTGTTAAATTTTTCATAGTGAACCTCCGATTGTAAAAAATCCTCAGCCAAACTTTTCACAATGGGACTTCACCGGTATGCTTATTGGTTTAGAATATACCATTATAAAGCAATGGAGTCAAGCCCGTTTGCTTACAGCTGATCGTCTTGCTTTTCATAGTGTTTTCAGATAGTGTTCCAGCCTATCCTCCAGAGTTACCTCTGTATCGGTAAAGCCTACTTTCACCACAGCCTTCCCACAACGATAGCAATAGGGATTTTTGATTTGACGGATAAAATCCGCCATTCTTTCTTCTCGTGGCAGTTTTCGATTAATATGTACATCGTTTATATCCGCCAGTGATTCTCTGTCAACTGTCCTAATATCAACATTTTTCATTTCTTCCATGTCCATGGCTATAACTGGTTCCATATCCGCACCTCCTTTATTTCAGGATATGTTTTACCAACTTGTCTGAATGTCTGTAATTTATGTAAAAAGCGCTTTTAGCTTCGTTAATAGTATTCACCGTCCAAGTTCTTCGCTGCCATCATTCAGATCAAGCTCATAATCCTCTTCATACTTAGCCTCGTATTCTGGTCCAACACTTCTCATACATTCAGACATTGCCATTACGATATCTTTGAAAGGGCTATCGGCTGATAAATCCGTTCCGTTGACACACTCCACATTCATGGGTATCTGAGCTATATATTTTAATGAACCTAGCAATTCAACTGTTTTTCGTGACAAACGGCTTGCGGCATTGATTAGCAGGGTATCAGCAGCATATTCTTTTGCAGCCCTTTCGATCTCAGCCATATCAGGGCTGTCCGGTTCCAGACTGGAACCGTGTCCCACTGTATAGCCTGAAAGAGTGTACCCACAGGATTCAGCATATTGTTTCAATTGTTCCACCTGATTTTCAATGTCTGTCTGATCGGCTCCACCGCACCGGCAATAGCCCCAGACTCTTTTTTCTATCTGATCCATTTTATTTCTCCGGACTTTTTGCTTTGGAAATATAAAATACCTTAAAGCAAAAAGTATTCTCCAGTTTTTTTCTCTGCAATAAAACGTCTTATTTCTTCAATTCGACCAGTGACCGGCATGTCCGGCAACGCCTTCAACACATCATCACGGTATCTTCCATGTATACCAACTCTGCTGTCCAGAATCGAAAAAACCGCCGTATCCGTTTCTCTCCGAATACCACGGCCAAACCACTGTCTCAGTTTAATAATCATCCCCGGAGTGATGATTTCCTTCACATATTGCGAAAAATCATCATACTTTGTCCGCTCATATTCCAGAATCGGACTTGGCACAGGAAAAGGAAGTTTCACTATTATTACACTGGACAAAATATCTCCCGGTAAATCAATTCCTTCTCCAGCGCTGTCGCTGGCAAAAAGAACGCCATTTCCGCTTCTCCTGAATTTTTCAATCATATCCATTCTCCCTCGTTTCATGATAAAGAGCGGGAATGATTGGATTTCCTGCTTTACTTCATAAAAAATACGTTCCATCAGCCAGTATGATGAAAACAATATCAATGTATGTCCAAAAGTTGCGCAGATTAAATGAATAATCTCTCTGGATATGGCCTCAATATATTTCTCATCATGAATATCCGGGAAAGGCAGCTCCTCTGGTATATAAAGAATTGCATTCTGTGAATAGTTGAATGGGGATAACTTGGAAACCTCCATAACCCGTCTGTTTTGTGGCTGCAGCAAGTCAATTCCCGTCATACGCTTAAAATGATCGAAATTGCCTCCAACCGATATCGTGCCCGAAGTAATAATGCTGTGCACCCCCGTATGCCACAAATCATGATATAAAATGCGTTCCAATTCTCTTGGCAGCGAACAAAATTCCAGGCCCCCGCTGTCCGACTTCTCGATCCAACTGATATTCTGCTTTGCACTTAAAAATACATTGAGCCTGTCCTCTATCGACTGTGCTGTATTCCGGATCGTTTTCACACGGCCACAGGAATCCATTTTCACTGTTACAAATATACGGCCCAATTTTTCCAACATGCCAATCAGATCTCGAATCCATAATCGTGTACTCCTGTCTTCTTCGATGGTCCTGCTGATATTTTCCATTTGATTGGACTGTATGAAAGCTCCGCCAGTCTTTTGAAACAGCCGGGTATTTTTTTCTGACAAACCAGTACAAAGCTCCATCATTTGTCGCTGTGAACTCTTGTCTACAAAACGCTCTGGTGAAATTAAATGAATTAGCTTAGGGATCTCATTCTCTGATAACCGGGTACAGTAAATCTGCCTGGCTGCATCGATCAATTTATGAGCTTCATCAAATACCGCTATATTATAATAGGGAAGTAACTTTTTCTTCCCTTCCCTGCGATTAACAACATCCGCTAATATGTAATTGTGATTTGATATCTGAAAGTCATAACTCTCAGACAGCCAACGCCGACTGAAAGACGCGAACCTGCAATAGGAAGAATGCGGACAAAATTCGGAACACTGAGATACATTGATTCTTTCTTTTACATAGGGTGTTAATGGAAAACCATCCAGATCCAAATAATGTTCCTGTTCTCTCCACAGTTCCCCCAATTGTGCCAAAAGTCCCTGATCTTCCGGACGATTCTGATTTCGAATAGAGCTTTCGTAAGTCTTTAGCCTGGAATCACATACGAAATGAGATTTTCCTTTTCGTACCACAAAAGATAACGGCTTATCAATGATTCGATGCTCCAGCAATATTCGTGAAATCTGGGGAATATACTCTTTTGTAATGGCCTCCTGCAAAGCAATTGTTGACGTTGATATCATTGTCGGAGTTTTACTTTGTGAAAATAGATTATGGATGGTGACCGCCAGAATGTAGGCGTGAGTTTTTCCCGTCCCGACCTCTGCTTCACAAAGTGCAAGCTTATTTTCCTGTAAGGCTCTCAACATTGATAAGGCAAGTTCCTTCTGGCTTTTTCGCTTCGCCATGCCATACTGTGGCAGTATTACATCGAATATATAGGAAAGCAGATGCTGCGCCCTTTTATTCTCATCTAACTCCAGCTCCATATTCTCGTCCAATTCATTAATTTCCAGCTCTGATAAACGCTTGGCTACGATTTTATAACTTTCCTGTGGAAAAGGTGTTTTTCTGGCGCACAGATACCGGGTACGATAATCAAACAGATTTATGGCCCGATAGGTTGTTCTTATTTCTCCTGCATTTTCCAAAAGGGCGCACTGGCCCGCAACCATTACCACGTCTTCATTTTCTCTTAATATCCCTGCTTCATATAAATGATTCCTTATGTCAGCTGGGTAAATCATAATTTTATCCTGCATACTTTTCCGCCTCCTATTATCTCCATGTCAGAGCAGCACAGGCATAGGCTGGAAGGGAGTTTCAGTGAATTTTCTTGACAAATAGGATCCGATCCAGCCCATGGTATCTGCTGCTCTAAAAAATATGCAACAGGCATTCCGCTGGCTGTTATCGAATCAATCTCGATAGCGGACATCATAGACGCCGCCCCGCATTCTTTCTCAAATACGGGTGTGCAGTCTCTCCCGATCGGTTATTGGGAGCCTGAATGGAAGTATCATTATTAAGCCTTGGAGGTCATCGCAGATTCTACCCCGCCACAGGGTATAACAGCCACGAACAGGGATCGCTTGGGATTATGTCCCGCATGGCGCTGTTCTGGCTACGTGCTTTCGGTTATACCGCTCCTTTGGCATTGTACCTGTTACACAAATATTTGATTGTCAATGTACAGGTGAGATATGCTCTCACCTATAGGAGATGGGAAAAGGAAAAATATCGGGTTTGAGAAATCTTTTTGAATTTTTCTTTTGAATACTATAAAGGGTATGGGCAGTACCATTTTGCACTGCCCATAAACCATTGATCTTGTTTTAAGCCTTATTGTTTTAAATGGACGGCTAATCGCTTCAGACCATTTGATAAACGCTCTGATACACTGCTCTGGGAACAGCCCAATTCTCTGGCGGTCTCCTCCTGGGTGTATCCTTCCCAAAAGATCAGTTCAATGACTTCTTTTTGTTTAGTCGTGAGTAATTTTAGTGCAGCTGCTAGCCTCTCATCTCGAACTTGCTCTGTAAAATCTTCATCTTTTCCAGCATAAGATTCCTGTTCCTGGTATCTGGTCATGCTTTCCTGATAGACGAGCTCCTCACTCATCGCATCCAGAGAAGAAAAGTGATATCGCTGTTTTCTGTCTGAATTTGCTATAATCCTGTCTTCCTGTTCCAGGATTTCGATCCAATTAATTGATTCCAATTTGTTCCTCCTGATTTTGAAGTGTGAATTTCAAAATCAGGAAGGCGGCCCGCGAATCCGAAACAACCATTTACTAAAACAAAAAAGCGCAAAATTTGTCGAAAAAAAGAAGCCGTAACCCTGGCTGCGATATGCCAGGATTATGGCTTCTTTTAAACTATTATGTAATTGATTTCGCTTTTTCTCTTTCGTCAATCAGCTGCAACTCCCTTTACAGGAACCGGCCATTGTCTGGCGTCATAATATTCATGACAGGTCCCGGCAATGCTTTTGTATTTGCAGCTGATTATAAAAATTCAAAATAACATTTTCTTAGATGTAACTTAGCAATAACTTAACATTTTTTCGATTCTAATTTAAAACGATAGCCTCCTCCCCTTATGGTTTCAATAAATATTGGATCTGATTTATCCGGCTCCAACTTTTTCCGCAGGCGCATAATCAGTGTCTCTACACTATTGCTTCCCACACCTATATCTTCCTTCCATAGATGATAGTAGATCTGTTCCTTGTTAATCACCTGCCCTTGATTGGAAGCTAAATAATATAAAAGTTGAAACTCTTTTACTGTCAATTGAATTGACCTACCATTTTTCCAGACCGCCATTTTTTCTAAGTCCATGGTCAGACCATTTCGGAAAATGACATGATGATTTTGTCCGCCAATATTCAATTCTGTATATCTGCGGATCAATGCATTTGCCACTGATAAACATTCTTCCAAACGAAAGGGTGCTGCTATCCAGGCATCAGCTCCTAAATCAAGGCAGATGGTCTTATTTGTGATAGAATTTATCAACGAATAAACCAAAATCGGAACAGACTTCACCTCTCGCAGGTACTTTAACATTTCCAACAACCGATTATTTCTGCAATCAATTTCGATTATAACTAGGCAGTACTCTCGTTCCAGATATCTTTTAAAGCCATCTTTTATATCAACAGCATAGTATACATTCGTATACGAATCTTGAAGATTGTACTTAATTAATTTACAGATTAATTTATCATTGACAATTATTAGTATCTGCTTCATCATAACGGTAAACTCCTCCACTTGTTCCATTAAATAAAATTGGGGTAATAAATTCTTTTATATCAAAATGTCTGACTCCCCAACAGAAAAGTTAAAGCATGATCCGTTTATCAAAAAAGTCCGATCCGAATACCTTCCAGATATTTCTGATCGAACTTTTTAACAATCAATTTAATTTTTTAGTTTTAAGATATTCTCTCATCATTCCAGTCCAGTCTGTCTGGATAATATCAAAGCCTTTATCCATCAGCCATCCCCAGCCTTCTTCCGGATTACCTGTAACCGATATATCATCACTATGTCCAGCACTCAAAGGGACCTTGGATGAATACAGGATTCCATTGGCCCACAGCAATTTCCCCTTTTTCTTCATACAATCAATAAACTCATCACTGGCAATCTGCGCCTGTTCCGATGTAAAAGTACACTCCGCTCCAACAAACCGGAGGTTTCTGCCCTCCAGAATCTCAGTACAGTGATCTTCCTCTGATAAAATCGGCATATACATGTAATCCGGCGCCACTTCTTCCAGCATCCGAAAATACTTTTCCTCCGGATGACTTTTTAAAATAACCTGATCCCTCATCTGATGACGTTCCACACATTCCCTTACCAGTTTCCAATCCTCCCAGCAGCGGTCTAAATTAATCAGGCATCTTCCTTTCAATGCTTCCAAAACATCGTCCAGTTTATTGATGCACTGTTCTGTCTCAAAAAAATCTCCGTTCACATAATGGAGTTTTTCTACTTCTGTTGAGGACAGTGCCGTCACATCAATATCGCGGTTTAACTGCATCCGTTCCTTACCTGTATGGAAAATATACAATTGGGAATCCGTTGTCTTAAATACATCCATTTCCAGGATATCCGCCCCCTGTATGAGAGCTGCTTCAAACGCTTCAATTGTATTGCACGCAATATTACCACCTGCCACACCGCGGTGAGCGGCTATCAAAACGCCCTTCTCCTTTACTTTTTCAAATAAATCCATTTCTCTTACCTCCTTATGAGTCCGGTTATTTCCCGCCCTCTCAATTTGCGAAGAAGGTCTTCATATCCGTCTACCGGCTCTTCAAACGCGATGCCTCCCTTGGCCAGGTCTTCTGTCATATGAAAATCGGATCCGGACAACGCAATTAAACCGTATTTCTCAGCAGCCTCTTCTGCCGCACCCGCATCATAGGGCCATTGATGATTCCCGTTATACACTTCGATTCCCTCAATACACGCAGGGTCAGCCAAAACGTTTACCCCCGTTCTCATTGGATGCGCCTGTATTACCAAAGCTCCAGCTTTCTTAAAAATTTCTGACGCCTCTTCTATGGATAACCGGAACAATTCTTCTCTCTCATATAAGAACTGTTCTGTCAGGCCAAAAATCAGAAAATCGTTAATATGCTCGACAGATCGGAACTCAATACCGAGAAAAATATCCATTCCGATTTTCGCTCCTTCCGCTTTCGCCTGGCGGTATCCTTCCAGATAATGATCCACCTTCTCCTTCCACGTCTCATTCGGAAAATGATCAAAAAATTCCCTGTTATAGTGGTCAGTGATAATTAATCCCTGATATCCTTTTTCTTTGTATAAATGTACCACATCTCTAGCAGCCACTCTCGCACAATAGCTGCTTTCTTTCGTATGAATGTGTATATCCATCTGATACATATGACATTCTTCCTTCTTTCTTTGATAATTCTACCACATTAAATCCGAGTGCCTTAATCTTGTCAGAAAAATCATTGGAAAAGTGCATACAGTATACGCGTTTCCTATATTCCACTGGCACCATATCAGCCAAAAGTTCAACGGGACAGTGGGATAAGTGCGGAGTCCAGAATTCCGTTGTATCCTGATAGACAGCTTCAATCCGGCCTTCCAGCAAACGTTTCAATATCGCTGGAGGAACCTCACATGCATCGCCGCTGTAATAGACCGTCCTGCCATATGTGGTAATCAAGTAGCCATAACATTTTAAGTCTTCTACATGTTTTACAGAAAATGCTTTTACTTCAAATCCGGTGAGTTTTAACAAATCCGGTTTCTGGAATATATAAGCCTCTCTTGCAATTCCCATATGATCCAGTAAAGTGATAAGCGAGCGATTCGGATGAATGACCGTCACCTTCTTCTGTTTTACATAATAGCAATAAGAGATCAGGGACGGAAGACTTCCCACATGATCTGCATGGGTATGTGTAATCAATACATAAATCTCTTCATACTGTTCAAAAATCCCAAGTTCAAAAAGGCGTGCATATACACTCTCTCCACAGTCTAAAAGTACAAATCGTTTTCCATCTTCAATGTAAGCACTGGTATTACCCAGTTGCGGATTAAAAGCAGAGCCACAACCTATAAATTCAAGAATAACAATCACCTCATCTCCATCATTTATATCAATTTTCCAGTGAAATCGTACCTTCCCCAGATGCAGCCAGACTCATAAGCCTGATCCTGTCATATCCAGCCGGAAATAGAACAGATGCTTTAATATCATATTTTCCATTTTCCTTCTGACTCCAATCCACTGAAATAATATCTATCTGTTCTTCCGACAATACACTTCTTAATTCATCAATTCCGGCGCTTTGATTCTTAAGCACCAATTTGACAACTTCACCTTTTCGTTCTTTCCCTGTAAAAACCTCTTGATGAAGCAGGATCTGGGCCAGGACAATGAAAAATGCGGTTACTACTCCGATATAATACAAGCCTGATCCCACTGCCATACCAATTCCTGCTGTAGCCCAAACACCAGCAGCAGTCGTCAAACCGCTTATAGAATTATTTCTTACAAATATAATTCCCGCTCCCAAAAAGCCGATACCGCTGACAATCTGGGCCGCAACACGGGAAGCGTCATAGTCTGGGATATCCGAAAATCCATACTTGGATACAATCATGATCAGAGCCGCCGCAAGCGACACAATTGCATGAGTTCTGATCCCCGCTCCCTTATTCCTGCTTTCGCGTTCATAGCCGATAATGCAACCGCAAATACAAGCGACAACAATCCTGAGCAGCAGCTCTGACTGCGTCATAAAACTGTAAAAATCCATCAGCCTTTCAAACCTCCCTGCGATACTCCGGATACAATCTTGTCTGCCATAAAAATATATATAAGCAGCGTTGGCATAAATACAATCACAACAGAAGCAAACATTCCTGCGTAATCTCCCGTAGTAACCATGGACTGTATCGTAGAATAAAGACCAACGCCAATTGACTTGAGCTTCTTATCATTCGCAAATACAAGAGCCATAAAATATTCATTCCACTTTCCTATAAAGTTAAATATGGTTACAGTCACGATTGCAGGCTGAATAAGTGGAAAGATAATGCTCCAGAAAGTTCTTATCGGCCCACAGCCATCAATTGCCGCTGCTTCTTCATAAGTAACCGAAATATTGTTATAGTAAGACATCAAAAAATATGTAGTAAATGGTATGGAAGTAGCCGTATACAAGATAATCAATGTCAGCCTGGAATTCGTCATGCCAATTGCATTGACTACTGAAATCAGAGGCATAATAATCATAACACTGGGAATCCCCATACCAATTACCATGAGCTTCTGCAAAAAGCGATTTCCCCTGAAGACATAGCGCTGCAAAGCATAGGCAGCTGGAGCAGAGAACAAAATAATCAGAATACAGGATGGAACCGTATAGATCACTGAGTTTACCAGATTCAGCAAAGCATCGTTTGCAAATAATGCCTTTATGTAATTCTCAATATGGAAGCCGGAATGAAGAAGTTTATCAGTAAAAATCTCTTTTGTGGTAGAGAAGGAGGCCAGGACAATCCAGCCAATCACTACAATCGTAAACACAGACCACAAGCCAACCAGTATGTGCGCCGGCAGCGCTTTTAATATTCTTTTTCCTTTTTCTTTATTCATCTGGCTTTCCCCCTAATATTCATATTTCTTATCTTTAACAAGCAAATTGGTTGCTACAAATAAGATAATGATAATAACCGTCATCACCACTGCTGATGATGCCGCCACACCTGCATTTGATTCTACCGACACTTCGGTGCCAAACAGTGCATTATACGTATAAACCATAGGCGTAATCGTAGTAGCGCCGCCAAATACCAGTGATAATGCGAAGAATCCAATCACCTTATTGGACCAAAGAGTCAAAGATGACTTAACTGTACTGGCAATGAGCGGAAAGGTGATATAGATCATCTCATGAAGTCTGTTAGCCCCCTCCAGTCTGGCCGCCTCATAAAAGTCTTCCGGTATCCCTTCAATCGCTGCCATATATGTCAACATATAATAGCCTACCGAACTGAACACATAGGCCACGCACATAGCTGTGAATATGTATGACGGCGAAGTCCACGGAATCTCAGCCAGCCCTTTCAATCCAATGGCATGAAACACTTTTGCAAGCAGGCCAAACTTATTATTAAAAACGTACAGCAGCCACATATAGCCAATAGCAATTCCCGAGATAACATTCGGCAGGTAAATAATCGTCCTGTAAATACCTTTCCCTTTAATTCCTCCAACCAAAAGCACCGCAAACAGAAAAGCCAGTCCCAATGCCGCAATTCCACAAAACAGCCAGATCTTGGCAATATTAATCATGGATATACGAAACAATGGTGTAGAAAATAGTTTTGTAAAATTATCCAGCCCCACAAACGACCATTGGGAAATCGGAGTCGTTACATTGGACATTTGAAACAAGCTCATTGCCGTAGTTCTCACCGTAGGATAAAGAAAAACAAACATATATAGCAAAAAAGCCGGTCCCAGGAAAATAAACAGTGTACTTTTTTTTGTTTTCATAGAATATACCTCCTCCAATGGTTCGTCACATCTGTTTTTGTGAGTAACCGCAACAGTACGGCTGCCGCATTTTAGTTAAAAACGGCAGCCCATTCTGTTTTTTTATTATTTCGGTCTGCACTCGCTAATAAACTGTTCTGCAGTGATCTGCCCTGCATACAACTTGATACATGCAGTTTCTATAATTGGCTGTGTATCACTATTCATGCGGATAGCCGTCTGAGACGGATAGCGGTAGGTCAACTGATCAAACACCGTCTTTGCATCTTTTAAAGCTTCCGGCCATTGGGCATCATTTGACATCGGTATAGCCGCAGCTTCTTCCGACATCTTTTGATCCCATTCGCCTGTGGTCAGATACACAGCAAATGCGAATGCCGTATCTGGATTTTGACACTGATTATTTATAGCAATTCCATAGGAACCGTAAGCGCCTGCTTCCAGACCGTCTACACCACCCGGAACCGTGGTAAATGCAAATTCTCCCCAATTAAAATCAGAACCTGCCGTATCCTTCACCTCGTTTGGAAGCCATGTTCCATTTAAGTACATAGCTATCTTTTCTTCCAGCACCATCTCCTGCTGCCCTAAAGGAAGCGTATTGGACCCCACATTCGATGCAAAATATCCCTTCGCTACCATATCCTCGAATACTTTTGCCGTTTCAAGCACTGCCGGATCATCCCACAATTCACCTGTTGTATCGTAAGCCAGCTTCTCAACAAAATCATTTCCTTTTAATCTGGAAAGATAATAGCCAAACATATTCTCCGCATATTTGTCATCCGTAGTAATTGGCGTATACCCTGCGTCTTTCAGAGTTTGACAAACCTCCGTAAATTCCTCCCATGTAGTAGGAACTTTGGTTATTCCCGCATCCTCGAATATAGTTTTGTTGCAGAACCACATGAATGCCTGCGGACAATACGGAACGTAATACAGCTTATCATCACCGATCTGGCGGGCCAGTGAAACCATGGAGGGCATAATTACATCTATGTACTTCTCACCGTTTGTGGTGGGATACGTCTGTTCATAATAATCATCCAACGGAATAATCGTATCCATCCAGTATGCCTGAATATTATCTGCATTCGCATCGTACATATCAATCTGTTGTCCGCCCTGCAGCGCTGGATTAACCAGCTTTCGGTTATCTCTTCCATTAAATGTCAGATCAATCTTCACCTCCGGATATAATTTCATAAACTCCGCTGCCGCTGCTTCTATTACTTTAGCCTGAGGTTCTGTAGAGTTCCAGCTTGACCAGTAACTTAAAGAGCCGGAATACTGTGGACCGCCGGCTGTCTCCTCCACTCCGCTTTCCTCTTTCACCTTTTCCGTCTGCTCTGTCTTTGCCGCCGTCGTATCCGCACCTCCATTAACAGTTGACGAACTTCCACAGCCTGCCAGGGTCGATGTACAGACAGCTGCCAGAACCGCTGCTGTAGTGAGTTTTTTTAATACCTTCATCTTCATCCTCCTCAATATGTTTTTGCGTTAAAATATCTTACGATTTTGTTATATCACTTTTATTATAACGTGTCAATATATTTTTTATTATTTTTGTTAGTTTTTCTTTCTTTTATTTATTATTATTTGTGACATTCTTTATTTTAAAGCATTTATGTCAATTAAATCGTTATAAATATTAAGTTTTTAATTGTTAAGTTTTTTTGTGTTACAAAATTTTATCTTTACTTACGTAATTTTCCTTGACAATACATGGGAACGGTTCTATTATAACGTTATAAAATTTCTTTTTTAATGGAGGATACTATGAAATTACAATTAAACGGAACCGGTGCATCTGAAGCTTTTCCATCTCTATTTTGTACCTGTAAATACTGCACAGAAGCAAGAGAGCTGGGAGGTAAAAATCTTCGCCGGCGCACAAGCTCATGCATTGACGAAAAAATTCTTATCGACTTTTCTGCCGACACGTATGCACTCAGTACACAAGCACACGTTGATTTAAGCAAAATTCATCATCTTATTGTAACCCATTCTCATGCAGACCATTTTTTTCCTACAGATTTTCACTATCTACTCCCCCCTTTCTGCATTGAACCGCATCCTTTCACGATATACGGAAATTCATCTGTCCATAAAAAATTCAAAGAAGAGCATAGAGACAATGCGGCACTGCTCTCGCATGTAAAGTTCTGCGAATTGACAGGAGGCGTACCGTTTTTCATTGATGATTATAAGATTACTCCTGTGTCCACGCTGCACGATGCAAAAGAGGACTGTTTTATTTACATTGTGGAAAAAGATTCCAGAGAACTGCTCTACGCTCACGACAGCACCTTCTTTCCTGAAGAAACATGGCGCCATCTGAGTAGTCACCGTTTTTCTCTGGTCGTCTTAGATTGTACCAGTATAGAAGTCGGACACCATTTTCCAAATCACATGGGGCTCCCTGATAATATACTGGTAAAAGAACGGATGCAAAAAGAAGGCATGGCCAATGAAAATACCCGGTTTGTCATCACTCATTTCGCCCATACCTTTAATCCGCTTCACGAACATACAGATTCCCTGGCCCGTACTAACGGTTTCATCGCCGCATTTGATGGAATGGTACTGGATATCTAATATTTCTGCAAAACAAAAAAACGGAAGGCATGTAACTATACGACGTCTTCCGTTTTACTTTAAAATGATGTTAATTTAATAAATCACGTTCTATAGCCTTCTGCGCAGTATCCAGCGCCTCTCCCGGCTCCATTACACCGACGCTCACGTTCTTTACAGCAGTCCCCAGAATGCTTAAAAATTTCCGTTCATTAAATGGTTTCATCTGATCCGGCGGCCGACGCCGGGTCTCTGACATAGCGAAACAATCTTTCGATAATTCGAGCCATGGAAAAACATCAACAATATCGTATATCTCATACGTTTTATTACAGGGAGAGACGCTTCCAAGCGCCGCCAGCGCCGAGGCCACCGGTTCCCTGGTCATCCATTTGATAAACGCCAGAGCATCCTCCGGATGACGACTCTTCTTTGCAATCCCCAATGATCCTCCTCCTATCAAAGGATTCCTCCCTGGAACAAAAGCACACCCCACTTTATCAATGATTTTTGACTGATACCCCAGAATCTCGGAGGCATAATTGCTGAACATAATGGACATTGCCACATCTCCATCGGAAAAAGCCTTTGCTGAATCCGTCCACCACGGCACATTGGCTGGACCGATGCACTTCATAGACTTCATCAAATCATGCAGGGCGCGCACTCCAATTTCATTGTTGATCTCAATATGTCCATTCTCCTGGTAAAGATTTTTCTGGTAGCTGAAAAATCTGGTAAGGAATTCTGTCGCTGCCACCCCCGTATTTCCAAGAGTCAGACTGGTGCCATACCGAACCGGCGGGTTCCATTCATTTTTTTAGTAAAAAAACCTGCAATCCGATTAAATGCCTCAAAGCTTTCCGGAACCTTCAACTCTTCACGATACATCTCCTGATACTGGCGCCTCATCGCCACATTTTCAAACAAATCCTTGCGGTAAAAAAGCAACTGGGCGCTGGGCGTCACGGGAAGTGCATAGACCCTTCCATTTACTTTGGAATATTTGTCCGTAAGCGCCGGTATATATTCCGGAAATATCTCAGAAATATCAGGATCAATCTCATCAATCGGAAGCAGTATTTTATCAGCAAACCACGACAGCCATGTCACATCAATTCGAAAAACATCAAATATTCCGAAATCTTCACAATTCACAAACGCCTCATATATTTCATCATAAGAGAATACTGCTATCTTTACCTCTGTTCCCGTCTTCTCTGTGTAAAGTCTGGCAAGGCCTTTCATGGCAAGCGCTTCCGGACTCTCCAGGGCCAATACATTCAGACACTTCGTCCCGGGTTTTTTCAGTTCTATCTGGTGCCACTTTCTCTGTCCATCATTATCCATGATGTGGTTTTCCAGCTTCGGTTTGTCCTTTATGGATTTAATCAGATTCTCTGCCACCTCTCTACCGAGATAACTATAGTTCAATTCATACTTGCTATAGTCTTTTTCAGGCAGTGTGAAGACCGGAGCAAGCGTGTGTATGGGCAACTCATCTTTTCCGGAAAAAGAGTTCCTTATCTGTCGTATTTTATCCGCAAAGCCGATATTCGTCGTAAAAACCGCATCAACTTTCCTTTCCCCGATCAATGCAGTCAAGACCGTATGGGAGATTCTTCCCGCATCCGTGGAAATGTGGGTTACCGTGCAATCCCCCCCTACCTTTACCATCTGCTTAAATGCTTCTGCAAACTCATTTTCATTCGAAAAACGTGTGGAACCAGTAAATACTAAAATATCCTGATACCCTCTTCTCACGGCAGATTCCGCCATCTCCCGACCTGCTGCAGAGTAGTCGAAACCATAATAATCAGCCGTAAACTGGGGCCTCCGCTCAACAAAGCAGACATTAGTAAAACCGGCCTGCCCATACTTGTTTTCAGAACCTTCCAAACACGAAAACACCGCTATCCCTTCACTCATTGCAGATTTTGCCTGCTGAATCAGAAGAAGTTCCTCCTCCGGATTATCATTAGATATAAGAATATTTGTAGTATAGCCATTTTTGATCGCATAAGCCCTCAGACTGGTATAAAAATCGCGATAATGCCTGAACTGAATATTAGGCAAAATAACCGCTATAATATTGCTGCTCCCCTTCCTCAACATCTTTGCTTTTTCGTTGATAGTAAAACCCAACTGCTTTGCAGCCTCTTCTACTACCTTTATTTTTTCACTGCTAACATTTCCCTTCCTGTTCAGAACATTTGAAACTGTCCCCTGGGAAACACCCGCCAGATTTGCTACATCTAATATTGTCGCCATACGATATCCACATCCCATCTGTTTTATAACGTTACAAACTTATAATTCTATCATAACACATTTTCTTTTCTTCTGTAAAGAAGGTAAGGACACATAAATACTTAGCAATCAAATTTACTTGTCTGATTTAGTATGGAATAAAGTTAATTACCAGGCAGATTAGGTCAGTTTACAAGGAACTACACGCAGACCACGAAACGGGGGCTGCTGACAACAAATAAAGGCTGAGTATCAAGCACCGGGAAAGTGCGAGATATTCAGCCTGTTTTGTTGTCAGGGGTTTCCAAAGGGGCTTGCCCCTTGGCACACGACTTTGCTCGCAAAGTGTAGTGTGTTATACGCTCTGTCGGCGTTGCCGTGAAAATGCCGTTGCCGCCGGAGAGGG
Source organism: Hungatella sp. (assembly GCF_046966825.1). Taxonomy (NCBI): domain Bacteria; kingdom Bacillati; phylum Bacillota; class Clostridia; order Lachnospirales; family Lachnospiraceae; genus Hungatella; species Hungatella sp. The sequence goes on from NZ_JBKVCZ010000003.1 coordinate 124,371, forward strand.
CAAGGGCATTTGAAGCGGCAGGAAAGCAGGGCTGTGATTGCGTGGCGTGGAGCCGCAAACGCAGGACTGGTTTTATCAGCAGACAGGGCGTATATGAAAGCCCCCGTTCCTCGTCCCACGCCGGACTTCGGGACAAAATGTCCCGAACTTGTGGACACACTCACGAAAAAACAGACGGATTTTTCTCTCAAAATTGAAATGGGCGGGAAGCCGTTTTAGGGCTTTGCTATTTCCCCGATAAACTTGAAGTTGTACTTATGCACAGGCAATCAAGCATCCCGTTTAATCAAAGCGGCATCGGAGTCCGGGCAATCACAATGACTGCCAAAACAGCGCCCGCAAACGCTGCTGCGCCGATAACTGCCGCCGTTTTTTTGCTGAGGTTCTTCTTTACTGCCTTACAGATTAGCATGGCGCAAACCACGCAAACAGCCGCAACCGCAAGCGCAATAACCAGCGTCTCCCATAACCATGAAAGTTCGTATAATATTCTCATTCGCTCACCATACCTTTCTCTTGCAAACTGGAAGTTACTTTTTCATATACACGCCTTTGCCAAATCCCGATTTATCCCTTTACTTTCTCCCCCGCTGCGGTTTTGGGTTTTTCAGCAAGTCCGACTTCTGCGCAATCCTTTTCAGCCACTTTCTTTCTTCCTCCGACAGCTTCCCATAGTTCAGCTTGAGCCGTTTACAGATAAACGCCATCGCCGCCTGTTCCGGGTCGCTGCCCGGAGTGGACGCTGCTTCTGCGGCTTGCAAAAAATCTTCCAGAGGATTGTCCTCCGGGACGCTGAAAAAATCGTCCTTATGGGCTTCCCGCAGGTCAAGAGCTATCTTGTTTATGTCCTGCTGTATCACATAGCGGCAAAAGCTGTCATCGTCAATATGGGCGGCGACAAGCTGCCTTAACTGCGGGTCGGACAAGCCGGGATTGTGCTGCTTCATAATGGTTGCGCTCACAGCGTCTACAATGGCG